>CAZKIR010000190.1:0-1169 GCA_964552835.1 uncultured Bacteroidales bacterium | reverse complement strand
GAAGGCCAACAATTGATAGGCCGGGACGGTGACTGGCAGGCCACGATGTATTTTCCAGAAGGCAAGCCCACGGTGGATGGTGAAATAGTAAGCATACCCTTCAAAAATGAAATGTATTTTACCACCCAAGAGGGAACAAGTGCCAAGGCAATTGAAAAGTCCATTCAACAATCCCGGAAAACCTATCAAGAAAAATTAAAAGCCCATGGCGATCAGGCCGAGGTGTTTAACGCCATTCAAAATGCCATGAACTGGAACGTGAAATACAACCCGCGGGAAAAACAAGTTATCACCCCCGTGTCACAAAGTTGGGCCTATGGCTGGGGAAATGGAGATTACGGTGGGTTTATATTATTTGATTGGGACAATTTTTTCGCTGCTTACATGCATAGCCTCGAGAGTAAAATAATGGCGTATAACGAGGCCATCCAGATGTGCCGGGAAATCGACGACCTGAAGTTCGTGCCCAATTTCAGTGGCCCGGATGACCTGAAAAGCCGCGACCGTTCCCAACCCCCGGTAGGTTCCAAGATGGTATTGGAAATCTATAAACAATACCCAGAAAAATGGCTTTTAGAAGAAGTGTTTGATCGCTTGCTTACCTGGAACCGGTGGTGGAAAGACAAGCGTGACCACGAGGGTTACCTGTCTTGGGGCTCTAATCCATTTGAACCCGTGCATAATGATAAACGGGAAATGACACAAAACAATTTCGAGGCCGCCTCCAACGAATCAGGGCTTGATAACACACCCATGTACGATGGGGTAAAATTTGACACCCTCACCCATTTACTGGAAATATATGACGTGGGCCTTATGGGTCTTTACGTGATGGATTGCAAGGCACTGGCCGATATTGCCCTGGAAATTGATCGGGAAAAAGAAGCCAAAGAATTGCTGGAAAGGGCAGACTTTTATAGCCGGCAACTGCAAACAATGTGGGACGAGGAATTTGGCTTGTTCCTAAACATGCACCGGAACGGGGAGTTCAGCAAGCGAATCTCGCCCACGAACTTCTACCCATTGCTAGGTGGGGTGGCCAGCCAAGAACAAGCCCAACGCATGGTTGACGAACATTTTTATAACCCTGAGGAATTCTGGGGAAAGTACATCCTACCCTCCGTGGCACGCAACGATACTGCTTACACGGGACGGGAATACTGGCGGGG
>CAZKIR010000189.1:4046-7561 GCA_964552835.1 uncultured Bacteroidales bacterium | reverse complement strand
TAGGTAATTATTTTTGCTTCCATGCCCGTGGAAATAGTTATCGTGTATTCTTCAACTTTTCGTCCATCTGGTAATTGCCCGTAAGCTCTGTTTGTTATTTTCATGATAAAAAAATTTTAGTTATATATTTATTTGTTCCAGGAAAAGCCCAAGCGCTTTTTTCTTTTGCCCATCAAGCAAGTAGCTTATATTATCCTGATAATATCCATGTACATTTTTCACATTTTGAATACCCCGGTAGTTGTCCTTGATCATTTTGTCAATCGACAAGGCCCCGTGGGCTATGGCAGCATTAAACCGTTCAAGGAAATCCCTGGGAAGGTTTTTTACAGCTACCCAACATGCAAACACGAAAGGTAAGCCTGAATAGGAATACCATTCGCTTGCCAGGTCGTAAATGTATGAAAATTTTTTTTCGTAAACGAATACACGGTCGCCAATTATTACCGCCGCTTCTTTGTCCTTGATGTTTTCTTCATAGCCAGGCTTGGTTGAATGGTAAGCCGGGTGGATTTTCCAATGTTCCCGTGCCAAAATTTTTGCCAATTCCACGGAAGTTCGGGACTGGTAGTCGAGGTATACCCGTTCTACATGGTCGATGGGCACGTGGCTGGCCAGTATCACCGTTCTTACTTTCTTTTCCGCGCCAATACAATAATCCGAGATGATGTGATAGCCAGGCAAGTAGGGCAGGGCGGCCACTGGTACCAAGCCAATATCGGCCTTTCCGCTGAGCAAGAGGGTGGCACATCCTGCCGGGTTGTCAAGTAATAGATTAATATCATCCATGATGCCTGAATGCTTTAATCCATAAATAAATGGATAGGTGTTCATGTACTCGACAGCAGTTACTGTAATCTTGTTCATTGTTCCGTCCTTCTTCCGGTTTGTCCGCATGCACAAATCTAAGCTGACCATTAAAAATAAAAAAATAAAGATGTGAAAAAAAATATCCGTTCATTGTTTAAAAAAAAACTTGACAAGCAGTGGCTATATTTTTATAAAGTGTGTAGTTTTGCAAGTTTAAAATAGCATATAAAATGAAATTACAAGATTTAACAGCTATATCGCCTGTTGACGGAAGGTACCGGGACAAAACCGGTGAACTGGACAAGTATTTTTCTGAATTTGGCTTAATACGGTACCGGGTACTGGTAGAAATAGAATATTTTATCGAGTTGTGCAAGATACCTTTGCCCCAGTTAACCGGTTTCGACCATGATTATTTTAAGGGGCTTCGGAAAATATACCAGGATTTTTCTGTAGAAGATGCCCAGCGGGTAAAAGAAATAGAAAAAACTACCAACCACGACGTGAAAGCCGTGGAATATTTCCTGAAAGAGAATTTTGACCAGTTAGACATACCCGAGTTCAAGGAATTCATCCATTTTGGCTTGACCTCGCAGGACATTAATAACACCGCCATTCCATATTCCTTGCGCGATGCCTTGCACGATGCTTATTACCCGATGGTAAACCAGTTACTGGATGAACTGGAAAATCTGGCCGACCGCTGGAAAGAAGTGCCCATGCTGGCCCGCACACATGGACAGCCCGCTTCGCCCACGCGCCTTGGCAAGGAAATCATGGTGTTCGTGGAACGCCTTAAAAAGCAAATGGACTTGCTGAAAAATATTCCCAGTACGGCAAAATTTGGTGGCGCCACCGGCAATTTTAACGCCCACCACGCGGCCTACCCGCGGATTGACTGGGTACAGTTTGCCAACCATTTCGTGCACGACGTGCTGCAACTGGAGCGTTCCCAAACTACCACACAAATAGAACATTATGACAACCTGGGCGCCATTTTTGACAACCTGAAACGGGTAAATACCATCCTGCTGGACATGAGCCGGGATATCTGGAACTACATTTCCATCGACTATTTCAAGCAAAAAATCGTGAAAAACGAGGTGGGCTCCTCTACCATGCCCCACAAGGTAAACCCCATTGATTTTGAAAACGCCGAGGGCAACCTGGGCATTGCCAACGCCGCTTTCGAGCACCTGTCGGCCAAGTTGCCCATTTCCAGGATGCAACGCGACCTCACGGATTCTACCGTTACCCGGAACATCGGTGTGCCCGTGGCCCATACCTTTATCGCGCTGAAATCGATCATGAAAGGGCTTTCCAAGTTATTGATAAACAAAGAGACCATTGACAAGGATTTAGAAAAAAACTGGCTCGTCGTGGCCGAGGCTATCCAAACCATCTTACGCCGGGAAAACTATCCTAACCCCTACGAAAAATTGAAGGAACTGACCCGCCAGCATGCCCGGGTAGATAAGGAGGTTATGAATGATTTTATCGATAGGCTGGATATCCGGCCCGAGGTGAAAAAGGAATTGAAAAATATTACCCCGTTTAATTATACCGGCGTTTAAGCGGTATTTTAGAAAAAGATATGAAAGAGTTATTTAAACTTTTCAAATTTTTAAAACCTTACAAGGGGAAAGTAGGGCTTTCCGTGATGTTTAGCTTTCTTTTCGTGATCTTTGGCCTGTTCTCGGTGACTATGCTGATTCCTTTCCTGGGTATTATCTTTGATACGAAAGAACTGGTTACCGAGTTGCCAGAGTTCAAAATGTCAACGAATTATTTTTTCAAGTTCGTGAATTTTCACCTCAGCAAGGTCATTATTAGCGAAGGCCCCCGGGTAGCCTTGATGTTTATTTGCATGCTTATTTTTATCATGACTTTTTTCAAGACCTTGTTCCGCTACTTGTCGGTATTTTTCATGGCGCCCGTGCGCAACGGGGTAGTAAAAGATATCCGGAACAAGCTCTTTACCAAGATTATCCACCTTCCGCTATCGTTCTATTCGGAAGAGAAAAAAGGCGATATCATGTCGCGCATGACCGTGGACGTGAAAGAAGTAGAAGTATCGATCGTGAATTCTATCGAGACTTTTTTAAAAGACCCCATTACCATTATCATCCACGTGATCGTTCTTTTTTCATTAAGCACCCAGCTTTCCCTTTTCGTGATTATCTTGTTGCCTATCAGCGGGTATGCTATTGGCCGGTTGGGTAAAAGCCTAAGACGTAAATCGGCTCGCGGTCAGGAAAAAATGGGCATTATCTTGTCGCAGATAGAAGAAACGATTGGTGGTTTGCGGATTATCAAGGCTTTTAATGCAGAGAAAAAGACGGTGCAACGTTTTTTTAGCGTGAACAACGTGTATACCCACATCATGAACAAGATTTTCAGGCGGCGCGGGCTGGCCGGTCCCATGAGCGAGTTCCTGGGCACCCTGGTGATGATTTCCATCTTGTTATACGGGAGTAACCTGGTGTTGGGCGAACCTGCCAAGCTCGAACCACAGGAATTGATAGGATATCTCGCCATCTTTTACATGATCATTAGCCCCGCCAAGTCGTTTTCCACGGCCTATTACAATATTCAAAAAGGCTTGGCCGCCTCCGATCGTATCAATAACGTGCTAAAGGCCAAGGTAACCATCAAGGACTCGCCAAATGCAAAACCCGTGGCTGGTTTTAATCAATCCATCGAGT
>CAZKIR010000189.1:413-4036 GCA_964552835.1 uncultured Bacteroidales bacterium | reverse complement strand
TAAAAAATATTAATATCAAGATAGAAAAAGGCAAAACTTACGCCCTGGTTGGCCAGTCGGGATCGGGCAAGACCACCCTGGCCAACTTGTTGCCCCGCCTGCTGGATGTGGAAGAAGGCGCGATCTTTTTTGACGGTATGCCCCTGAAAAAACTAAAAATTAAAGAGCTGCGCAACTTGATGGGAATCGTAACGCAGGAATCGATCTTGTTTAACGAAACGGTATTTAACAACATTGCTTTTGGTTACCAGGGCGACGCTGAAGAAAACAAGGTAGTAGAAGCCGCAAAAGTGGCCAATGCGCATGATTTTATCATGAAAATGAAAAACCAGTACCATACCAATATCGGCGACAGCGGCAACAAACTCTCGGGCGGCCAAAAACAACGCTTGAGCATTGCCCGCGCAGTACTGAAAAACCCGCCCATATTAATCCTTGACGAGGCCACCTCGGCTCTTGACACCGAGGCCGAGAAACTGGTGCAAGATGCCCTTTTTAACCTGATGAAAAACCGCACCTCACTGGTGATAGCCCATCGGCTCTCTACCATTAAAAATGCCGACATGATTTTCGTGTTCCAGGACGGCGAAATCATCGAACAGGGCAATTATCAGGTATTATTGTCCCAGAACGGCGTTTTTAAAAGCTTGCACGATAAACAGTACGGGTAAAATATGATGGCAAGCCCAAACTTTTGTTTTCCCGCTTTTGTTACAGTCCCAACCTTTTCATCTAGGCTTACACCTTTACTTAGGCTTTAGCGGAGAAAGAGGGATTACTCGCTGTCGCTCGTGAGATCGCTCCGCTAAATTCGAACCCGGCCAACCCGCGTAAAATTCTAATTATCAACAAGTAAACTCCTTAATTTGGAATCCTTTAGCGGAGAAAGAGGGATTCGAACCCCCGGTCCACCTATGGCGGACAGCTGATTTCGAGTCAGCCCCGTTCGTCCACTCCGGCATTTCTCCATGTGCAAAAATAAAAAAGAAGGACAAAAAAATTCCTTCTCATGAATAAACTTTTGCGGAGAAAGAGGGATTACTCGCTGTAGCTCGTGAGATCGCTCCGCTAAGTTCGAACCCGTCCAGCCCGCGCGAAATTCTAATTATCAATGAGTAAACCCCTTAATTTGAAATTTTTTAGCGGAGAAAGAGGGATTCGAACCCCCGGTCCCGCGAAGGACAACGGTTTTCAAGACCGCCGCATTCGACCACTCTGCCATTTCTCCGCTGCAAAAGTAAAAATTCTGCCCATAATCCTAAAAAAAAAGTGATTTTTTTTCTAATGGCTTGACAATTATAAATATTTATTTAAATTTGATAGTGTAAATTTGAAAAGGCCCATGTAGAGGGGCTTGTATGATAACTTGTTGAATTATTGATGGTTAGGTTAATATAAAAAGCTCTTTTCTTTATAATGAGCAGGGTACATGGAAAAAAAGTTGAAAAATTTTTGCCATAATTCTTGATTAAGTCATGAAAAGCTCTATTTTTGTATTATAGATAATATTTAAAATTTATAAACCCTAAAAAAGTATCTATTATGAACAAAGCACAATTAATTGATTCTATTGCCAGCGAAGCAAACTTGACAAAAGCTGACGCAAAAAAAGCCCTTGATGCTTTCATCAAAACAACTACCGATGCCCTTAAAAAAGGTGATCGCGTTGCATTAGTAGGATTCGGTTCTTTTTCCGTTTCAGAAAGAAGCGCACGTACCGGCCGTAACCCGCAAACAGGTAATCCCATTACCATTTCAGCCAAAAAAGTAGTTAAGTTTAAGGCAGGTAGTGATTTAGCTGACGCAGTTAACTAAAAGAATACCAGGAGAGGGACTAAGTTCGAAGGCTGTCCATCAGATAATTCATTGATTTTTCATTATTACATTAACCCTCTAAAAAATTTTTATCAATGATTATCTATTTACATGGACGGCCTTTTTTTATTAAATTTTTCACGGATGCAAAAACAGGTAATTGATTATTTATCCCAATTTATCACCGCGAAACGATTAGGCCAATTTCATGCCGTCCTTTCCCAACGTACCCGTTATCTTACCGTGGCCCTCGAGAATATTTACCAGCCCCATAATGCCAGTGCTGTATTGCGAACATGTGATTGTTTTGGGGTCCAAGACGTGCACGTGATAGAAAATACAAATGAATACCAGGTGAACCCGGACGTGAGCCTGGGTTCTTCCAAGTGGTTGGAACTAACCCGTTACAACCGGCATGAAAACAACACGAAGGCCGCGATAGGTGCATTGCGGGAAAAAGGATACCGGATCGTGGCCACGACACCGGGCGAAAAGGCAAAAAAACTGGAAGAACTCGATATCCACACGGGAAAAATGGCCTTGTTTTTTGGTACTGAATTAACCGGGTTGTCTGACATGGTGATGGATGAAGCGGAAGAATCCGTGAAAATACCCATGATGGGTTTTACAGAAAGTTTTAATATTTCCGTGTCCGTTGCAATCATTTTACATTTTCTTTCGTATACCCTTAGAAAAAGTGATATATCTTGGAAACTGTCTGATATAGAAAAAGATGAGATATTATATAGCTGGCTAAAGAAATCCATTAAAAAGTCTGGTTTACTGGTTGAGAAATTTTTATCTGAAAACAAATTGCCTTAATTGTTTTTATAGATATCGCTTTTTTTTTATTTTTAGAACTTGTTTTATAACTTTAATATAGTTAAACAACAGGAGTCGCATGAACTGTATTATTATTGATGATGACGAGATGTCAAGAAGGGTTATCGAACGGTATATTGACAAGACCGATTTCCTGGAATTGCTGGATTCATACCCCAATGCAATCGCGGCCATCAATAAATTCACACAGGATGAAGAAGTTGATCTGGTTTTTCTCGATATTGAAATGCCAGAAATGAGCGGGTATGATTTTTTAAATACCTTGAATTATCCTTGCCAGGTGATTATCATTTCCTCGAAAGAAAAATACGCCCTGGAGGCATTTGAATATAACGTAACCGATTATCTCCTGAAGCCCATCTTGTATAGCCGTTTTTTTAGGGCCGTGGAAAAAGCCCAACGGCGTTACGAGGAAAACCGGGAGATAAAAGAAGGTATTAACGCGATCTTTATAAAGCAGGAAAACCGGTTAATCCGCGTACGATATGATGAAGTTCTCTGGATAGAGGCATTGGAAAATTACGTGATGGTCACAACCTATTCTGAAAAATATACTATTCATTTTACCATGAAAGCCATTGAAGGCCGCTTACCCCTGGATATATTCCTTCGCGTGCACCGTTCTTATATTGTCAATAAAAACAAGATCAGGGAAATACGTGAAAACAGCCTTGGAATTGATATCGAGGGCGACAGTATTCAAATACCGATTGGAAAATCCTATCGCGACCGCTTGATGGGCGACATTAACCTTATGATCCGGTAAACCTTTTTTTTTAACCCGGAAAATTCATCATGTAATCTTCTTTTTATTCCTGGTGAAAAATACTTTATAACAGAATGTTTCATGTAAAATAGCAAGCCATGCTGAGCAATAGGCAATTATTCTTGCAGCACCTAGCACAAACCACAGGTTTTCCCCTCATGTTTGAATCAGAGGGGGCCAATGGGATTTACATCCATGA
>CAZKIR010000189.1:0-403 GCA_964552835.1 uncultured Bacteroidales bacterium | reverse complement strand
TGACAAGCTGGGAAAAAAATATATTGATTTGATCTCGGGGATATCCGTGAGCAACCTCGGGCATAACCATCCCGCCATTACCCGGGCCGTGAAAGAGCAGGTAGACAAACACATGCACCTTATGGTATACGGGGAGTACGTGCAATCTCCCCAGGTACGTTACGCGGAATTGTTGTGCAAGGCCCTGCCTGAAGTGTTAAATTCAGTATACTTCGTGAACTCGGGCAGCGAAGCCAACGAGGGTGCACTGAAATTGGCCAAAAGGCACACGGGCCGTTTCGGGGTTATAGCTTTTCATGGTGCCTATCATGGTAGTACCGCCGGGGCTTTAAGTTTGATGGGCAATGATTATTATAAAAATGCTTTCCGGCCCCTAGTGCCGGGTGTTCAATTTTTGTCATAC
>CAZKIR010000188.1:0-7567 GCA_964552835.1 uncultured Bacteroidales bacterium | reverse complement strand
TTAACCTAACCGAAAAGCCGATTACCGAGAAAGTAAACATCGGGAACGAACCCGTTTCAAACACCATCTGGGGCCTGAACACTTCCTACCGCACCGAATCTCAGTTCCTTACCTCCATGGTTGATAAATTGCCATTTTTGGAAACAAAAGAACCTTCAAAAATCAATTTCGTGGGGGAATTCGCTCAACTTATCCCCGGCCATTCAAAAGCCGTTGATCAAGAGGGCGTGGTATACGTGGATGATTTCGAGGGCAGCCAAACCTCTTTGGATTTGAAAAATTTTATCGCCTGGTCCCTCGCTAGTACACCCCAGAAACAGGAAATATTGTTTCCCGAGAGCGAAATCCCGAAATCCTTGAAATACGGGTTTAACCGGGCCAAAATTGCCTGGTACGTGATCGACCCCTTGTTCCTTGAAAATAACTCGGCCACCCCCCCGCACCTGAAAAAAAACCCGGATGACCGCTCCAACTTGTTCGTGCATGATTTTCGCGAAACAGATTTGTTTCCCGAGCGGGAAAACACCCACGGGATAAACCCCCGTTTGCAAATACTTAACGTGGCCTATTACCCCAGCGAAAAAGGCCCCTACAACTATGATACCAAGGAATCAGATGTTTCGGCCGGGATAAACCCCGATGGTAGCCTGAAAGAACCGGAATCACGCTGGGGCGGGATCATGCGTTCCTTGCGCACGAATGACTTCGAAGAAGCCAACGTCGAGTTCATCGAGTTCTGGTTAATGGACCCCTTCGCCTATGACTCGTCAAATGCCTCTACGGGCGGGGACTTGTATTTTAACCTGGGCAGTATTTCAGAAGACATCCTGAAAGATTCCCGGAAATTTTTTGAACATGGCCTGGGAGACACGGCGAATTCAACTTTATATGATACGACCATCTGGGGCCGCGTACCGAATATCCAATCCATCACGCCAAGTTTAAGCCCCAACTTGGAAGAAAGAATTTATCAAGACGTGGGGTATGACGGCCTGAGGGATGAAGACGAAAAATCCCATTTTGCCGAATACCGCCAAGAACTAGAGGGCATACTAGATACCGAGACTTACCCGGAAGCTGCTGCTGAACTTGTAGATGACCCATCACAGGACAATTACCATTATTACAAGGGCAGCGATTATAATAACCAAGAACTGGGCATCCTTGAACGGTACAAGAAATATAACAGCCCCGATGGCAACTCCCCTTCCGACGAACAAATTGATGAACCATACTCGACCGTGGGCACCACCTTGCCCAACGTGGAGGACATTAACCAGGACAACACCCTGAGTGAAGTAGAAAGCTATTACCAGTACAAGATAAGCCTCAGGCCTGAAGACATGCAGGTGGGGGGACAGAATTATATTACCGACTCGGTATGGGCAGACGTGCAACTAAAAAACAACAAGCGGACAGGGGTGACATGGTATCAGTTTAAAATACCTATTAGCGATTACGAGGAAAAATTTGGCCCGATCCAGGATTTTAAATCCATCCGGTTTTTGCGGATGTTCTTGCGGGGCTTCGAGGATCAAATGATTTTGCGGTTTGCCAAGCTAGACCTGGTAAGGGGAGAATGGAGAAAATACCGCTACGCGTTCCGGGAAGGGGGCGAGTACTTAACAGTGCCCCAAAACGAAGAGGCCTCTTTTGATATTTCGGTGGTAAATATTGAAGAAAACAGTGAAAAGTCTCCCGTCAACTATATATTGCCCCCCGGCATTAGCCGTGTAACCGACCCGTATAACCGGCAAATGCGGCAGCTTAACGAACAATCGCTGGTATTTAAGGTAAACGAGCTGATGGACGGGGATGCGCGGGCCGCGTATAAGAACATTAACATGGACATGCGCCGTTACAAGAGGCTGAAAATGGAGCTGCACGCGGAAGCTTTGGAAGGTATGGATTTAGAAGATAACGAGTTGACAATCTTTATACGCCTGGGTACGGATTACAAGAACAATTATTACGAGTACGAGATCCCCATGAAAGTTACCCCACCTGGAAATTACAGTAGTAACGCCGACAGGGAGATTGTATGGCCCCGTGAAAACCAGCTAAATGTTTTGCTCGATATTTTTCAACAAGTAAAACAAAAACGGAACAACGCCATGCGGGTACCTGGTTCAAACGTTGACATAACCACGGTGTTTGCCATGGAGGACGAAGAAAAGCCCAGGAATACCGTGAGGGTTTGCGGGAACCCGAACCTGAGCAACGTGCGTACCATCATGCTGGGCGTGCGGAACCCGGCCCAGCAAAATAGCCAGTTTAATAGCGACGACGGCATGGCCAAATCCGGTGAAATATGGCTAAACGAGTTACGCCTAAGCGAGTTTGATGAAAAAGGCGGATGGGCCGCCACGGGCCGGTTAAATACCCAGTTGGCCGACCTCGGGACCGTAACCCTATCCGGGAATACCAGTACGCCAGGCTTCGGGAGCATAGAAGAAAAAGTAGAAGAACGCCAGAAAGAAGATATAAAGCAATGGGATGTATCCACTACCTTGAACCTGGGTAAATTCTTCCCGGAAAACTCCGGGGTCATGATCCCCATGTACGCGGGCTATTCCGAAAGCATTATAACCCCCGAGTTTAACCCGTTGGACCCGGACATCCCTCTTGAAATTGCCTTGAACAACTCGGAAACCCGGGAAGAAAGGTTAGAGATAAAACACAACGCGCAAGATTTTATCCAACGCCGGAGCATTAATTTTACCAATGTAAAAATCAATAAACGGGGCAAGAAACCTAACCCCTTCAGCATTTCGAATTTCTCGGGCAGTTTCTCGTTTAACGAAGAATACCGGAGAAGTTTCAAGACCCATTACTGGATACAAAAAAATCATTACACCGCGTTTAGTTACAATTACAACGCCCGGCCCAAGAACGTGCAACCCCTTAAAAACGTGAGCTTCCTTAAAAACCCCATGTTCCGTATCATCCGCGATTTCAATTTTAATTACGCACCTTCAAATATCTCCTTGCGCACGGATTTTGACCGCCAGTACAATGCCGAACAGTTATATAACCTAAGCACGGCATTAACAGGCCACCGCGACACCATGCCCGCTAATTTTAAATCGGATTTTTACTGGAACCGGTATTATGATATAAAATATGACCTGACCCGTTCGTTAAAGCTTGATTTCACGGCCTCGAACAAGGCCTTGATCGAGGAAGGGCAACATACCCAATTCCTCTCGAAAGACTCGAACGAGGTATACTGGGACCGGTGGCAGAAAAAAGTGCTCGAGAGCCTCGGGAGCGGGGGCGAGAACATTCGGTATAACCATTCCATTAATGCCACTTATACCGTGCCGATCAATAAAATCCCCTTGCTCGATTGGGTTAACCTATCCACCCGCTACAATGGCACCTACGGTTGGGACCGTGGCCCCATCATAAGAGGCGAAGGTGAAGAAAAAGTGCAAAAAAAAGAAAAGCTTTACAAGGTAGGCCACACGATAAAAAATTCGAATACCTTGCAATTAAACGGCCAATTAAATTTCTTGAACTTGTACAACAAGGTTGGCTTCTTACGTGAAATTAACCAGAAAAACCGAAGCCGGGGGCGTAACCAGCAAAAAAAATACAAGCAGGTAAAATACGAGCAAAAAGATATTCGCTTTATTGCCAATGCCCCCAAGTCTATCCAGCACAACTTGAAAACAGAAGAAGTGGAAATCACGGTAACCGATGCCTCGGGAAAAGAAATTGAGGGGCAGGTAAGGATCATTAATGATAGAAGGATAACCTTTACCACGAACCAAAAAATAGAGGATGCCCGGGTGGTGGTAACTGGCCAGGTTGAAGACAAGGAAAGCATTTTCTTACTGGTGGCCCAAAACATCACCGGGCTGGCCATGTCGACCAAAAACCTCTCGGTTTCTTATTCACAATCCAACGGGGCCATCGTACCAGGTTTTGATGAATTTACCAATTATTTAGGCATGAATAATTTTAACCAGCCGGGCTGGCAATTTATCTCGGGTTGGACAATTGACCGGGATTATGTAATAAATAAAATGGCCAGGGAGAATGGTTGGTTAACGAAAGACAGTTTGCTTACAACGCCTTATTCCCTTACTCAAAGCAACAACTTGAACGTAAGGGCTACCCTGGAGCCTATTCGGGATTTACGGATCGATCTCACGGCCACCCGCTCTGAAAGCCATAACATGTCAGAAAATTATTTTTTTAATCATTTCACGCAAAAATACGATACAAGTGGCTTGGTCGAAACGGGCAACTTCAGCATGAGCTACCTCACGTTAAACACGGCTTTTGAAAAAATTACCAAAGAAAATAGTTTCGAATCGGCCTATTTCCAGGATTTAAGGGATGAAGTGACCCGCGAGATCGCCCTGAAACAGGCAGAAAAAAGAATGGAAGAAGACCCCGGTTATAATCCCTGGCAAAACGATTCTGTAAGCCTGGACCCGGCAAGCGATTATCCCATCGGTTACAACAAAATTGCCCAGGAGGTATTGATCCCCGCTTTCCTGGCAAGTTACGGCTTTTACGACCCGGGAAATGTCCCCTTGCAGTCAGTTCCTGATCGAGATATCTTTACCTCCATCAAAAACTTTATCCCCTTGCCCAACTGGCGTATAACATACGATGGCCTGTCAAAAATCGAGCTGGTCAAGGAATATTTCAAGTCCGTGCGGCTGGGCCATTCATACCGTTCTACCTACAACATCGGGTCGTTCAGGAAAAACACATTACAAGACGAAGAAGTTTACCCGGGAGGAAATTTTATTCCCGAGTACGAGATCAATTCCGTGGCCATTAGCGAGCAATTTAGCCCCTTGATCAACCTGGACCTTACCTGGCAAAACAACCTTACTACCCGGTTCGAGTACAAGAAAGACCGTGCCCTTTCGTTAAGCCTGGGCAATAACCATATCAATGAGATTCAAACCAAGGAATATATTTTTGGCACGGGTTTTCGCTTCCAGGATGTTTCCATTATCATTGATACCCAATCCGGGCAACGGGAATTTAACAGCGATTTAAACGTGCGGGCCGACTTTTCCATTCGCGACAATGTAAACTTGATACGCACGATATTGCCTGAAAAAAAACAAAACGATGGTTTGGCACAAAGTGGTGATCGGGTTACTTCCATCAAGCTATCCGCCGACTACGTGTTGAGCGACCGCTTTAACCTTCGCCTTTTCTTTGACAGGATCGTGAACAAACCACATACTTCCAGGCAATTTAATAGCTTCAACACCAACTTCGGGTTCAGTATCCGGTTTACCCTTGTACCATAGCTGGGTTTTCGCGTGGGATTTTTTATTTGCCCCTCAAGCCACTATTCAGCCCCTATATTTTTGTTTCAACGAAGAACTTAATAAAGCAATCTCGTGAATACTTTAAAAAATTTATATATTTTATTTACCTTTGGTGCCCAAAGTGCTAATTATAAAACTTTATAACCATGAATTTACCAGATAACCTTAAGTACACCAAAGATCACGAGTGGATAAAAGTAGAAGGCAACGAAGCAACAATAGGGATTACCGATTACGCCCAGGGAGAACTGGGCGATATCGTTTTTATCGAGATTGAAACCGTGGGGGAAAACCTGGCCAGGGAAGAAGTTTTCGGGACCATCGAGGCGGTAAAAACGGTGTCGGATATGTTCATGCCGGTTACCGGCGAGGTTTTAGAGATGAACCCTGAATTACAAGATTCACCTGATCTGGTAAACAAAGACCCCTACGGGAAGGGCTGGATCGTTCGCGTGAAAGTTGAAAACCCTGATGAGCTGAATGATTTACTGTCAGCAGATAAATACAAGGAAATCGTCGAATCATAGCTACATGGCGCGTTTTTTCACGCCAAAGTGTACTTTGGCATCTTCTTGCATGAAACAGTAAAATGCACTTTTTCAAAGAGTTATTTTTTTCGTTTTTTTTGTTTTTCAAAAAAAAATTATACATTTGTACCGTCTTAGGATTTGAATTGATTTTAGGGGACTTTGGTCCCCTATTTTATTATTGGTTCGGGAAATAGTTTGGACGAGAAAATGAAAAAGGAAGCGATACAACAAGTATTAAACGAATGGATAGAAGGCACGGATATTTTCGTGGTTGAAACCTCGGTAAAGCTCGGGAATAAAATTCGCGTATCGCTCGACCGCCCAGGCGGGATTAGCATTAACGAATGCGCCCGGGCTAACCGGAAAATGCACGAGCGGTTAAACCTGGAAGATTATACCGTGGAAGTTTCATCACCCGGTTTAACAGAACCCTTCAAGGTGCCGGAACAATACATCAAAAACCAGGGCAAAAGGGTAAGGGTAACAAGCCGTGACGGGAAAACAAAATCTGGCATCCTTATTGATGTTGGCCCAGGGGGTTTTTCATTGGAAGATAAGAAGAAAAAACAAGACGGACCGAAAGTATACCATTTTACTTTTGATGAAGTGAAATCAACAACGATTGTTATAAATATTTAAATAAAGGGTAAATTAAAAAAAAATGGAAAATGTTAATTTAATCGACACTTTCTCGGAATTTAAAGAGTTGAAAAACATTGACCGGGCCACGATGATGAGCGTGCTGGAAGACGTGTTTCGTGGTTTATTAAAAAAGAATTACGGTACAGACGATAATTTCGATATTATTATAAATATTGACAAGGGGGATTTTGAAATCTGGAGGAACCGGGAAGTAGTAGAAGACGGTGAGGTAGAAGACGAAAACTTACAGATTTCCTTATCGGAAGCCAGGAAAATAGACGAAGATTATGAAGTAGGCGAGGAAGTTACCGACGAGGTAAAATTGATTGATTTTGGCCGCCGGGCCATCCTTTCTATCCGGCAAAGCCTTAGCTCGCGTATCCTGGAACTGGAAAAAAGCAGCATTTTTCTAAAATACAAGGATCGTGTTGGCGAGGTAGTTACTGGGGAGGTATATCAAGTGTGGAAAAGGGAAATCCTTATCTTGGATGACGAGGGAAACGAGCTAATTTTACCAAAAGTTGAACAAATCCCCTCGGATTATTTCAGGAAAGGGGATACCCTGCGCGCTGCCGTGATAAGGGTCGAGATGCGCAATAACAATCCCTTGATTATCTTATCAAGGACATCGCCCGTGTTTCTTGAAAGATTATTTGAACTGGAAGTACCTGAAATATTTGACGGTTTGATCACCATCAAAAAAATCGTGCGTAGCCCGGGCGAACGGGCAAAAGTAGCCGTTGAATCATATGATGAAAGGGTTGATCCAGTAGGTGCCTGCGTGGGAATGAAGGGTTCGCGCATTCATGGTATTGTCCGGGAATTACGCAACGAGAACATTGACGTGATAAATTTCACCAATAACACGCAATTATTCATTACCCGTTCGTTAAGCCCGGCAAAAATTACTTCCATTAAACTCGTTGAAGAAGAAAAACGGGCCGAGGTGTTCCTTGACCCCGAGCAAGTTTCTTTGGCCATCGGGAAAGGTGGGCTGAACATCAAGCTAGCAAGCCAGTTAACAGGCTATGAAATTGATGTTTTCAGGGAATCAGCAGAAGACGACGAAGACGTGAAACTCGAGGAATT
>CAZKIR010000187.1:0-7614 GCA_964552835.1 uncultured Bacteroidales bacterium | reverse complement strand
GGTAATAATTACATTTCGTTTCATATACATTTGTTTTTAAGTTATATTTAAAATGAAAATCTTAATGATACATCTGATTTAAAAGCGTCGCGGGCAATCTCGTAATCACTGTTAAAAGGCTCCTCGCTATATTTCAGGGGCGCAAACCCCACGGTGCCCACGAGTTGGACCTTGTAAGAAAGGCTTATGCCCAGGCGGGCGCCCGCGTCAATCCCTATGTTCGACCAGGCTCCCCCATCATCTTCCCCTGGAAAGTATTCTTCTTGTAAATCGCTGTCCAGGAAGGAGGCATATTCCATCCGCAAACCTAGATACGGCGAAAACATGAAATTACGGAAAAAGTACCATTCCTTGGCCAAACCACCGCCAACCGAAGATGTAAATACATCGTAATTATTTTTGCCGCTATCAGGCACTTCATCTTCTTCAAATCCATAGCTGCTAAACAATCCTTCTGCATAAAACTTCCACCCGTATGTATCGCTACCAAAATACTTGGAAACAAAATAATCTACCTTTATTGAAAATGCAGCGCTGGATGGCTTGAAAGTAGATGGGGAGAAGACTGTACCGCCAAGGTACAAGAACGCGCCCAATTCTTTTCTCTCGCGTACTTCATGACCTAACACCAGCTTGCGGCCCGAGATTTGATAAAACCGTGAAGGTTCGGTCTTCCCGGTGGCCACTTGCCGGTTATCAATTACCTTTTTTGCCCGGATAGCGCCTTGCCTTACCCATTTGGCCTCTCCCCCGGTCAGGTTCGAAATTTGTTTCTCGTATACCAGGTAAAGGCCATCAGGCTCCAAGCTTTCTTTTTTCCCGATTTTTACCTCTATCGGGCGGGTATCGTAAATAGCCGCCCGTACCTGGAAAGCCGGCACGTTTTCTTCTACGCTGAAAATCATATCGTCCATCCCTTTTTTAAACAAATCAGCAAATAATTGTTCATCCGACTTGTAAAAAATAGAACTTGGTTTAAGGTCTTTGCTCTGGCTTGATTTTATTTTCGCGGATTGCTCGCTGACCAGGCCAAGGGGGATTTCCAATTCCTTCCGGTTTTCCATTGCCGCGGCCCTTTCAGCCTCCGGGCTTTCATCGCTAAACCAACATTTGGTAAAAATATACTGCAAGGTTTCATCGGACAAGCTAAGTTTGTGCACGGCCACTTTCGCGTCCATCATGTACCCCGTGTATCTTCTGTCTACCGGTTCATAACCGCTTCCCGAGCGTTTCCCGCGTTGTTCGTCTATCCGATCATAATAGGTATCGTAACTAATGACATCCCTGAAATTATAAGAAAAAATATAATTGGATTTTAGAAAGGGAAGGATTTCCTTGTATTGCTTGCTCCCTTTTTCATACCCTAGCAACTGGGCTTGTAACATTTTTACCTCGGCATCGCTATAATTGTACTTGGCCCGTTGGATAACCCGGTCAAAATTCCATTGCCCGTTTTCATCCGCGTTAAACACATAATTAAGCACCTCCAGGGCCATCTTTTCTTCGCCCAGTTTTGATTTTATATTGGATGAACTGGGAACAGATTGGCCCTCCATGGATAAAATCCTGGGCTCGATCTTGTTCACGTCATATTTATCGGGCACCGGGTATTTCACGAAAAAATCCGCGAACTGCTTATAATAACTATTGTTTTCCCAACCATCCGGTTGCATCAATAAAAAAGACACGGCATTTCGGTTGTATTCCGGCAGATCTTCCGTGACCTTTCCCGAGTAATCTTGTGAGAACAAATTATAGGATCCGGTAAAAACCACCATCACGGTGATAAATAAACTTATACTTAATCGGTTCATTTTGTTTGTTTTAGATTTATTTGTTTACAGGTTAAAAGGGAAACTAAATTAATTAAAAATCAAAGAATTCAAATTAAATCAACGATATTTTTTTGCTAACAAATAATATTAACAGTAAATAGTATTTAACCCAAACGCTAAGTAAAGTGCTACCTCACTTCATTCGTACCGCTCAACTTAAGTTTAAGTTAATGGTGGCTTTTTATCCAATTTGAAAATTTAACCTTCTCTATTTTACGCCTGTTTCAATTTCAAACTGTTCCCTGGAAATATTAAGGTATACAGGGCCTGAAGAAGCGTTTTCTTTTTTAAAATAAAACCTCCCGCCCCAGTGGTGCACGACTTTCAAGTATTCTTTCGCGTTCAGGTTTTCAACCAGGATAACTTTAGTGATTACCCAGTTTTCTTTTTTGATTTTTTCAATGGTTTTGCCCTTGGGATATTTTTTGTCTCGCTCGCTGGTAAATGATTCTTTGGCCTCGTAAAGGGATATGACCGGTTTGTTCAATTCCTTCTCGTATTTTTTAAGCTCGGCCAGTTTACGGGTTTCAAACTCGCGGCGCAATTTTTCCCTACGTTCACGTTCCATTCTTTCTTGTTCTTTTTGCCGTGCTTTTTCCCGGGCAAGCAAGCGGGCTTTTTCTTCTTCCATTTTCTTTTTCAAGGCTTCTTGTTCCTGTTTCCTCTGTTCTTCCAGTTCCCTTTTTCTTTTCTCGGCCAGCATGCGTTCTTCTTCTATTTTCGCCAGGCGGGCAATGGAATCTTGCCGTGCTTGCTCTTGCAAGACTTTTCTTCTTGCCCCGGCTTCGGCTTTAAGGCGGGCTTCTTGTTCCAAACGTGCTTGTTCTTCTTTTCTTTTTTGCTCTTCAATGGCTTTCAGCCTTTCTTGCTCCTCTTTTATCAGGTTAGCTTTTTCGCGTTGTTCTTCTTCAAGGCGCCTACGACGCTCTTCTTCAGCCTTTTTCCTTGCCTTTTCCTCAGCTGCTTCCATTTCGGCCAGTTGCCTTTTTCTTTCAGCCGTTTTCCGGGCTTCTTCCTCTTTTCTTCGTTTCTCGGCCAATAATTTTTCCTGTTCTAATTTCCTGGCTTCTTCAATAGAATCTTGCCGGGCCTGTTCTTCCAGGGCTTTTCTTCTGGCCTCGGTTTCTGCCTTCAAGCGGGCCTCTCGTTCCAGGCGTTCTTGTTCTTCACGTTCCCGTTGTTCTTCCAATGCCTTGCGCCTGGCTTCTTCTTCCGCTTTCAGGCGGGCTTCCTGTTCCAACCTGGCTTGTTCTTCCCTTTCGCGTTGTTCTTCCAAGGCCTTTTGCCGGGCTTCTTCTTTTTTCCTTAATTCTTCCTGACGTTGCCTTTCAAGTTCTTCCTGCCTTTTTCGCTCCTCGGCCAATTTCTTTAACCGTTCTTCCTCGGCTTTCTTCTTGGCCAACATTTCTTGCCGTTCCCGTTCTTTTCGTTCTTCTTCGGCCTTTCGGCGGGCTTCTGCCTCAGCTTTAAGCTTTGCCTGGCGGGCAGCAGCTTCTTCAGCTTCCTTTCTTTCACGTTCTTCTTCAGCCTTTCGCCTTTCCTCGGCTTCCCTTTGTAATTGCTCTAACCTCTCTTTCTCCTGCATGGCCAATTCTTCTTCTTTCTCTTTTCGTTCTTTTTCCTTTTGTTTTATAGCTTTTTTTTCAGCTTTTTCCAAATCCTTTTCTGCTTGGGCAACCTTGGGATATATTTTTTGCGAATAGTCCACGTCATAATCAAAATTATTTGCCCCCGGGCTATACATGATTTTCCCTACCGGGTTTTTAAAGACCTGGATATCCACGTCCTCGTATTTTTTAAATAATTCAACCGAAAACTCGATAGGCTCCAGTCCTTTCTTTTTTACATCGTCAGGAACTTCGGTGTTAATACTAATTTTTTTCGTCACGTAACCTTTTTTCTCGAACGAGAAAATAAATTCATGGCCATATTCAAGAAACACTTCAAACTTGCCAGTCCTATCAGGTTTATAGGTGTTCACCAATTTTCCGTCCATAAAGAGCCTTAGGGAGGTTGCTTCTTTCCCCCCTTCCTTAATGATCATTTTACCCATTACAAACAACCTTGGTCCTTGCTCCTGGGCGTAACCGAAAATAGGGATAAGAAAAAAGATGGTAAACCAAACAAAAAGATAAAATAATGTCTTTCGTACCAAGGTATACAAGTTTAAATAGTTTTACATACAAATAATTAGCGGCCCTAAGAGAACTCCAATCATGACAATATGAACAAGCTGGTAAATATATGTATGTTTTATAAAAAAGTTACACTATAAAACGATTAAATCATTAACCCGTGTTACGTCAGAAACATTCTTTCTGTTTCATGTTTTAGTGTTTTAAACCTGATTATTTTATAGATAAAAGGTTTTTCATGCCAAAAAAACACAGCCTGCTAGCCGGGCATTTTTTTCATCCCTAAAGAAATGCTAATTCTATTAAAAACAGGAAAGCCGATCCGTTTGGCATCACGGGCATGATTGAATAATGCCCCTGCTGTTTGCCTATTGGTCCTCAGTTTTGGGCCAAAATAGTCTTCGAACGGGGTACTTGATATTCAAACAGGTCATAATCAGGCCAATTATTAATACTTGATAGCAGTTCGTTCATGGTAGTATGGATATACCGCGGGAACCTGGCCGCTTTTTGATTGGTGGTGTTAAAAAGTGCAACCCAGCTAATACCATTTGATTGCCTGGCTACCAGGGCAGAAGTCCCGGAGAGGGTCCCCGTGCGCCACCAAAAACCATTAACCGCCCCTTTCCATCCATAAGGGGTAGCATTATTTCCGGCCGTTACCATTTGATTTACAGTTTCTGGGGCTAAAATTTCCTTTTCATTTTCAAACCCATCTATAGCCAATATCAATTTAAGCAGTTCTGCCGGGGATGCCAGCCATCCACCCGTGGCCGCGATAAGCTCCATGTTGTTACCCCCATAAGGTATGGGCACAAGTTTACCAGAGCCATTAAATGCAGGGACGTGGATATCTTGTTGGGTATAATATTTAACTTCATTCGGGTATTTTTCTTCCAAGAATGATTTAGCCAAGTGCATATCATAAATACCAATAGGGTGCAAGATAGCAGATTTAACGTACCTCTCGTAACTTTGGCCGGAAACACGTTCGATAATCTCTCCCAACAGCGCGTAACCAAAATTAGAATAACTGCTTTCACGGCCAGGGCTAAAATCAAGCGGCCTGGACAACATGTATTGAATAATCGTGTGCAGGTTTAATGGCAAGGGGGCGTTCATTTTCCTTGCAATATAATGGCTATTGAACATGGGATCGGGACCGTACTTGCCCCATCCCCCGGAATGGGCCAGGAGATGGTGCACGCTAATATCATAAACCCTTTCATCTTCAACGAAATAAAAGGCAGGATCATTTATTATGCCCCCTTGCCCGAATACCTTGTCCTGAAGGGAAAGCACACCATCTTCTACCAGTTTCATGATGGCTATCGCGGTAATCAACTTTGATACACTGGCGATACGAAAAATATGGCCCGGGTCAACCAATTCATTGGAAAGTATATCCGAGTAGCCATAGCCTTTCGTGAAAACCAACTTGCCCTTGCTGGCAATTGCCAGCGAAGCACCTGCTATATCCCATTTTTTCATGAAATTGACAAATATCGAATCAACTTTCACGAAGGGTTCAGCAGTTGAAAGCTGGTTTGATAATTTTCTGGATACAGGTATCACTTCTTTTTGTTCATCGCCATTAATCCCTAAAAAATAGCCCGTGGAATGGGTATAAGCCCTTCCCAAAAAAAAGAAAATGAATAATAATATTTTTAAAATATTAATTTTCATCTTATTACATTTTAAATTTTACAAAAAAGAGTCAACAAAGAAACATCTTTCCCCGGATTTTGATTAATGCAAACAGCAGTTTTTTACCAGTGGATGAAAATACTTGTCATACTCATTGTTATTGTTTATTAATGGCCATATTTTGTCGACTAACCTTTTCAGGGAAATTTGCCACCAGCATGCAAAAATCAATCATATAACCATAATATCAGTAACTTAAAGGTATTATAAGCAAAAATCAAGCGGAAAAAATTTAAGCTTAATTTAACATAGCTTGAATAAGGTTTTCAAGATGCGCCCACGGGTTTAACAATATTTTGTTGTCGGGAATTTTTGACTACTCATTAGCAATCAGTTACCACCGTACAAAAATTCTCTCCACCGTGATTTTGACAAAAATCCACCTTTTTAGGCTAAATTCAACTATTCTTTGACAATAAAATAAATATGTTACACCGTTTAATTTATAATAATTTACATTAAATTTGCAAGATGCTTTTAAATACCATGGACAAGTTTAAGATATTAATAGTTAGTTTATTCCTTTTCGGAAGCTGCAGCGAATATGAAAAAATACTGAAAAGTGATGATATTGAACTGAAATACGAAAAGGCATTTGAATATTACGGGGAAGGCGAGTACGTGAAGGCCTCCACCTTGTTCGAGTACCTGATCCCGATATACAAGGCCACGGACAAATCTGCCCGCCTGGAGTACCACCATGCAAAAAGCCTTTACTACCAGGCCGATTACATACTGGCCGGGTATCATTTTGGTGAATTTGCCGAGAATTATGGCCAAAGCGAGTACCTGGAGGAAGCAGAATTCATGCATGCCTACTGCTATTACATGCTTTCGCCGCGGTTCAGCCTGGATCAGGCCAACACCTACAAGGCCATTAATGCCTTTCGCATGTTCATGCTGAAAAATCCAAGAAGCCCAAAAATAGGTGAAAGCAAGGAAATAATCACTGAACTGACCAACAAGCTGGCCAAAAAATCCTTTCATAGCGCCAAATTATATTTTGACCTGGGGGATTACAAGGCAGCTATTATCGCGTTAAAAAACAGCCTGGAAGATTACCCGGAATCAGATTACCGGGAAAAATCCTTATTTTTAATACTGAAAGCCAGTTACCTGCTTGCAGACAATTCCGTACCGTCCAAGCGGGTAGAAAGGTTCCAGTCAACCGCGGACGAATACCTTACTTTCTTGGACGAGTATCCCGATAGCGAGTACATAGATGAGGCAGAAAAATATTATGACGCATCAATGAAAATTTTGAATAATTAAAACACGATTAGTTATTATGGCAGATTACAAGAAATCAAAAGCCCCACAAGTGGCTGTAACACAGGATGTAGACAAAATCGAGACACCTACTGGAAATGTTTACGAATCGGTTATGGTAATTACCAAGCGTTCCAATCAAATTGGAATGGAAATGAAACAGGAATTGAACCGGAAATTGGAAGAATTTGCTTATTATACCGATAACCTGGAAGAGGTGTTTGAAAACCGTGAACAAATCGAGATTTCAAAATTCTATGAAAGGTTACCAAAACCAACCTTGATTGCCCTTCAAGAATTTCATGACAATCAAATCTATTACCGAAACCCCTCGAAAACCGGGGAAGAAGAAACCAAACCTCTAGACAAAGAATAATCCATGCTTTCGGGCAAGAACATATTGCTTGGAATCACGGGAAGCATAGCAGCCTATAAAGCTGCTTTTCTTTTGCGCCTGTTAAAAAAAGAAGGGGCGGACGTACGGGTAATTTTAACCCCGTATGGGAAGGAGTTTATTACCCCCGTTACCCTCGCCGCTTTATCAGGGCACCCGGTACGGTACGAGTTTTTCGAGGCCAAGGCCGGAACATGGCACAGCCACGTGGACATGGGCCCCTGGGCCGATCTTTTCTTGATAGCCCCTGCCACGGCCAATACCATCGCTAAAA
>CAZKIR010000186.1:0-7653 GCA_964552835.1 uncultured Bacteroidales bacterium | reverse complement strand
TGTTTCCGATGTATGACAGGGCAACCTTCATCTTGTAATCGTATGGTTTCCCGTGCCGTGTCATCCGTTTTACCAAGGGTTTACCATAGGTATAAAAATGCCATGGCCCCACGCCAAACCGTTCCCAATAGGTCTTCACGGCTTTGTCAATATCTGGTACAAGAATGCATATCTGTGACACGTCGGGCAACGAAAATTTCTTTTGTTGGTTTTCCATATAAAGTACATTTAGTTTTTAATATAAACCTGGTTCAATGAGTTGTGCTGATGTATCGTCCAAGACGAGCACCCAATCTTTGCCGTTGCCGGTTTCAGGGGGCATGAATTCCAATATGCCCGTGTTTTTAAATTCTCCAATGGCCATGGCTTTCCCGTTCCTAGGGTTATACCACCAGGCCTTCACGCTTGGGCCATGGATCTTGTCCATCACGACCTGTATTTTTTGTCCAATGGCCGTGTAAGCCATGGCAAAAGAATGATCCCGTGAAACGGCTGCCCGAACGTGGGTATTATCTTTCGGGTTTAGTCCATAAACAAGGGATTGGTCTGGAACAAGCATGTTAAAAGGCCTGGATTCAAACAATTCCCTCACGTGCATCATATCGAAAGCACCCGGCCTGTCGAGTGATTTTTTCCAATCAAACAGGCATGGGATTACCACGGGCGACCCTTTCTTGTACATTTGCCACACGGCGTTGTTCCCGTAAGTATGGCCACAGGCGCCTGATAGAAGGTTCCAATAAGCATGTACGCGCATGTCGTAACCGGTAAAAAAACCTTTTTCAAAATGGCTTTTCTGTTTTACCAGGTAGTTTGAATCCAATACTTCTCTTGGTACTTTTAACGGGCTCTCCCAATCCACGTGATTCCAGAATTCCACGGGAATGTCCTCGTAAGCCGGTTCCCCGTCAAGAAAAGGTTTGGTAGGTTGTAAGAGATAGTTTTCTTGCGCGAAATGGTACACCTCGTTAAAATGTTTCGCGTGCCCACTTTGGTACATGTTAAAACCTAACCAGTCTTCATTATGAAACCAGTAGCTTGAATTTGAACCACCACGCGGATGGTAAGTGATCAAGTGCTTTCCGCCATCGCCCTCCCGTATCCCTTTGGCCATGGATTCCCAGATAGCAAAAACCGTGTCGTTTGTCACCAATCGGTCCCCGCCAAGAATCCAGATGATAGAATCATCTTTGTATCGCTCACCTACGAATTTCCCGTATATTTCAGCGTTTTCTCGTGTAAAGATCACCGGTCCCGAACCCCCGTGTTCATCGGTTACCTTATCGCCCCAGGTGGGCAGCATGCCCATGAACATCCCTAGTTTATTGGTCTTTTGCACGATAAAATCCACATGTTCAAAATATTTTTCGTTGGGTTTAGCAGGATCCATGTTAACCAGGGGCTTGTGGCCATATGCGTTACCATTTGTCAAGCCATCCAATTCAGCCAATACTACGGCTTGTATAACAGTGAATTTTTTCCTGGCCCTGTTTTCCAGGTAGTGGGAGGCTTCTTCGCGATCCAGTTTTTGAAACAGTTCCCAGGCAGTATCGCCCAGGTAAAAAAAGGCTTTGCCTTTTGAATCCGTTAAATACCTGCTATTTTTACTTACTTGCAGGGATTTTTCGATGGTTTCTATCTGTTGGGCACATGCCATCAGGAAAAGAATTAATAGCGGAATGATCTTTTTCATCATTGTGTTTTTTTTGTTTGTATATTTATTTATTGAAAATCAGGGTACAAAAACAGCTTTTCGTACCTTGCCTTCCAAGGCCATATAGGCTCCTTTCACGAAATCGTGCAAGGGGAATTGGTGGGAGATAAACTTGTCGCCCGAAACCTTACCACTTGCAAGTAAATCCATCGCTACCCGGTTATGCTTGGGCGAGAAAATGGTTGTCCCGATCAGTTGCAAGGCATTGTAGTGCACCGTGTTCATGTTCACGCCCGGGGTAGCCTTGTCTTTTGGCAACCCACCAAAAAGCAATACCCGTCCGCCTTTTTTGGCCATTTCCACGGCTTGCACCTGGGTTTCAGGGGCAGGATTGGCGGTAATGATCACGTCCGGCCCGTACCCTTCGGTATATTCGTTCACG
The DNA here is from genome assembly GCA_964552835.1 of uncultured Bacteroidales bacterium. Taxonomy (GTDB): domain Bacteria; phylum Bacteroidota; class Bacteroidia; order Bacteroidales; family CAYFUP01; genus CAZKIR01. The sequence goes on along the minus strand of CAZKIR010000186.1, from coordinate 5,557 downwards.
CGGGTTTCTATGTTTTCTTTCACGGAATGAATGATATAATCCGGGCGGTATTCTTTCACGAGTTGCAATCTTTCATTCGAAATATCGGCCACGATGATTTTTGTCGCGCCCCTTGCGCGTGCTAATTCAACATGGAGGGTACCAATGGGGCCAGCGCCTATAATCAACACCGTGTCGCCCAGGGAAATATTTCCTTTTTCCTGGGCATTCACGCAAGAAGAAAGGGGTTCCACGATCGTGGCATGGGCCGCGGAAAGGCCATCGGGTACTTTTTGAACAGTACCCCGTTCCACCGCTTCTCCCGGGATTGCTATATACCCCGCAAAACCGCCAGGCCAGGCTTGTGCAATTTCCTTGTAACCGGTACATAGCTCCAGAGTCCCGTTTTTGCAAAATTCGCATTGACCGCAAAAAACAAGGGGCGAAACGGCCAATAATTCACCTTTTTCCCATTTCCCTCGATACTTTTCCCCGGTTTCTATTACCTTGCCAGCTATTTCATGACCAATGGTAAATGGCAGTTTAACCCGGTGGTGGCCGGATCGTAAGGTGCGTAAATCCGAACCACACAAGCCACAAGCCAATACTTGTAGTAACATTCCATCTGCCGGGCATTCCGGCACAGGGGTTTCCTCGACAGCAAAGTCCATGGGGGCTTTCACCACTACAGCCTTCATTTTATTCATGGTGCAATATTTTATCTTGTTCTTTTCGCAATTTGTAGATATAGGTAGAGGTGTCGAGTGCCAGGTTCGCTTCCGTAAGGGTTTTCCCTTTCTTAATATCTTGGATGGCCGTGCCATTTTCAGCTATCCCCAGGGGGGCAGCTTTAATTTTCCTGGCTTCCTCGTAAGTATATATCCGGCCAAAAATATCAGCGCTACCAATGCCTTTTATCTTTTCTCCTGCTTTTATATCCCTCTTGGCAATAGTACAAACCTCTGAATGCATAGTTTCGGCCGCCACCGTTACCTCGTTCAATAATACCGCTTCCGCGATAGACTGGGGCGTTTCCAGGTCGCACAGGTGGTAAGGCCTGAACAACAGGTAGTAAGGCCCTTCTGCTCTCGTGATGAACTTCATGTCTTTCCGAATGCGATCGTCGTACGAGCGCACGATCACGAACACCCCCGGGGCTATAGCGCCAGTGGTGTAGTCTACCCGGCCGGGTGCGGATAGTATCCCGCCGTCCGCTTTTGGTATAAAGGCTTGCAGCAAACCGTCCAGTTCTACTTTTGGGCCGTGCATGCCTGGCACATCGGTTAGTAAACCCGTGGCATTCGACACGGCAGCCATTTCTACCATGGTTTTGGTGCCGTCTTTGAAGGATGCCAGGATTTTCGGGTTCATGTCCTTCGAGGCGGCTTCTTCGGCGCATGAAACAGGTGTCGCATCAAAATCTATCGGGTTGTTCTTTCCTTTTCCGATGGAAACTACCTCGAAGCCCATTAACATGGCTTGCTCGTATAACATGTTACAAACCCCGGGTTCATCGCCCGAGGCCACCGTATATAAAGCCCCGGTTTTCCGGGCTTGCTGGCTCAACAAGGCGCCAATGGTCACGTCTGTTTCCACGTTTAACATGATGATGGGTTTTTTTCGCTCAATGGACGTCCAGGCAACCTTTGCGCCAATATCTGTTACCCCGGTCGCTTCCACGTTGGCTTCAATCAAATCTAATTCGGTCATTATCAGGGCATCTGGAGTAATAACAAATTTCCCTTTTTTTAGCATGTCGTTTGCCTGGCCTGTGTTTTCCGCTATAAATATTTCACTTTCCGGGATTTTCATGTCCAGATAGGTTTTCCTGGCTCTTTCCGGATCGATATCCGCGATGGCTTGTACGTTCATGCCATGGATGTTGTTAATGGTATGGGCCAATCCCGAGCCCATTTGCCCGCACCCTATGATCCCTGCCCGGATGGGGTTTCCTTCAGCAGCCCGAAGGTTTAATTTTCTTAGTAGCTCCATTTTTTGTTTTTCTTTTCGTTATCCATGTTTTTCCCTTAATCCAGCTAATGTTTTATAATCTTCTTTCACGTGGTTATACAGGTTCTTATATAGTTTGAAATAGTCCATGTACAATTCATGGTTTTTCTTGTCAGGTTCCATGGGGTCAATATATTCCGTCCATTGCTTGGCTACGGAAAAATCCTTGAATAATTCAGTGGCCACCCCGGCCAGGATGGCATCCCCATAAGGTGCACCTGTCCGTCTTTTTACCAACACGGTGGACACGTTAAATACATCGGTGATGATGTGCCTCCATAACACGCTTTTAGCGCCACCCTCGTTAAGTACGATGGGCGATTTAATTTCCTTGCCCGAGTCTTTGATAATCCGGAAGGAATCATAAAGGGCAAAGGCCACTGATTCCATCATAGCCCGGATCAAATGGCCACGGTTATGGTGAAGGGATAAGCCAAAGAAAGTACCCCTGGCGTTCACGTCCCAAATGGGGGTGCGCTCGCCCATTAAAAATGGCAATACTACCAGCCCGTTACTGCCGGGAGGTACGGTTTGGGCTTCCTGGTTTATCAAATCAAAGGTATTTACACCGTATACTTTTTCCGCACCCAATTCCATCCGGTAAAAGTTGTCACGGGCATATCGTATCAATTGCCCTCCCGTGGTAGTTGTGGGCACGATGATGTAAGTGTTTTCCGAATCCGTGGTATAGGCAAAGTTGATCATGGTACGGGGCAATTCCGTGTCGTTGGTTAAGATTCCAAAATTACCACATGTACCCAGGTTCATTTGGATATCCCCTTCATCTGTCATGCCGGCTCCCATCCATCCTGCATTGCAGTCAACCTGCCCTGCGGCCACGGGTATGCCGGCCGCGAGCCCGCATTCTTTTGCAGCGGAGGGGCTTACTTCCCCGATAATGGTTTCGCAGCGGTATAAATCAGGAAATACATCCCTTGAGATTCCTATTTCATCTAGTAATGGCTGGTTAAAAGTGCGGTTCAACAAATCATAAGCCACCCCGTAAAAAGCAGCGCCAGAATAATGCCCCGTGAACTTGCCCGTGAGTTTTAGGTTAATAAAGCCGTCAATGGTAAGGGCCTTGTAGATTTTTTTGAATTCTTCCGGGCGGTTTTCTTTTTCCCAAAGTAGGTTCACGATAACCGGATGGTCTTCCAACCGGTTCTTGGAGATGTCAATTACCCGGTCTTCGCCGATGTTTTTGACAAGCCAATCCACTTGCTTCACGGCTCTTTTGTCCATCAGGTTATAGGCATTTTGTACAGGTTTGCCGTTTTTGTCAACGAGTACAAGCGAGGGCAAGGCAGAGGAGACAGCCATGCCCTTGATGTCGGACGGGTTGATGGAGGCTTCCTGAACTGCTTGTGGAATAATGCGGCAGGTAACTTCCCAGTACAAGCCAGGATCATGTTCTGACCAGCCCGGGTTGGGGGTAAGTATGGGGTACTCTTCAAATGCGTACCCTAATACTTTTCCTTCTGTATTGATTATGGTTGTTTTGGCGCCCCCGGTGCCAAAATCGAGTCCAAGTAATAAATTGGCCATGTTATTATGTTTTAGGTGATTAACTTTTTTGCTATTTCTTGGTTCGTGATGAGCACGTTTATGATATCCCCCTTGATGGCTGCCTTCACGGGTTCAAACTTTGCTGTTCCCCCGGCTAAACCAATCCTACGGGGTATGATCTTTATTTCTCCTAATTCCAGCCCAACCACGCGATCGTTTACCTCCGTGACAACCGGCTTGCCATCTTTGTTAAAAAAGCGTAAAGAAACATCCCCGATAGCCCCTTTGTCACGTAATTCTCTTGCCTCCCTGGAGGTAAGTATATCCTTGTTTTTTACCAGCATAGATTCCTCATCGAATAGCCCCAATCCCAATAAAGCAATATCTGCCTTGGATGCTAAATCCAGCGTTGATTTTACCTGTGATTCTGCCTTCAACCCTTCGCTAATGTCTTTGCTTTGTACGATTCCTGGTGCATGCAAAAGCCATGGTTTGGCCTGGAATGCCCCTGCCAAACGCCTTGTTAAATGGGTGCCGTGAAATTCTGCTTCTTGCCCGCCCAGGCCGCCCAGCATTTGGGTTACTTTTACATTGGGCAAGGGATGGGAAGGTAGTTGCGATACCAATGCCGATAGGCTTTTCCCCCATGTCATAGCGATGGTTTCATGCCCTTCCAATGATGTGGTGAGATAATTTGCAGCCCCGGTACCAAGGGTTTTTAACATTTCAGCTTGAACGGCATCCCCAGTGTCAATGATGATTACTTCTTGTAGACGATATTTTTCCTCGATTTTTTGTTCAAGGTCTGCATATGGATCTTCCGGGGGGACAATTTGAATCTGAACTATTTTTTCCTCTAGGGCTTTGTTTAAAAGCCTGGATACCATAATCCTGGAAATCCCGTACCGTAGGGCGATTTCTTGTTGTTTCAGCCCGGTTTCGTAATAGGCCTTGGCTATCTTGTAAATTAATTTTTTACGTTCCCCGTTCATAAATGTTCATTTGTACATGAGTGAACAAATGTACACTTATTTTTTTATTTCAACAATTATTTTCGGTAGAACTAAAAATATACTCGACAAATTCACAAATTTTATAACTTTATCACTCAGTTGATGACGCTAATCGACCAATCCATGATAGAGAACTCGTTATAACATATTTTATGCATAATTCTGGGCAGTAAAACTACTTTCTACAAAATTTTAAGGGGACGAGGACTAATAACAAAGGACGACAGCACTTTGCTATGGTAGAGGTGACAACCAATAGCCCCAAATTCATTTTCTATTCAGGATAAAAGGAGGTTATTCCATGTTAAGGATTTCTCTGTACGTGGTACAATCTTTAATTTCTTTTTTTAGCTTGCTGGTTTTTTCCTTGTCCAGCTTTTTCACGATAATATCAATGGTTTTGGCTTCTCCCGGTGCCAATGGCCCTTCTACTGGTACGGCGGGATCGGTTTTGTCATCATGATCCAGGGCACTGGACCCTATTTCGATACCTTGCCCGTCCCAGTTGTTTTTTAAAACGGGTTGCCCATCCTGGTATGTAAATTCTTTGGAATGCGCCCCACCACAGCAAAACCAGGTTTGGAAATAGGGTGCCGGCGGGGTAGTGCATGAAATGCCCGTGCCGTCAGGATATTCTAACAAAGAAACATGCCCGTCTTTCCCGTCCAAAGCCCCCTTGCTTTTTTTCAAGCTTTGATGGATAATCCCTGCTTCTGAACGGGTTTGGTTGTCCAAGGCCGGGTACCATGTTTCAAAATCCTTTTTCACGGGCCCGTCAAAACGTTCAAACGCTTTCTGGCTGGGGACAAGGTATTTTGATCTATTTTCCGGGTGAAAGGTGATATGGTATCCCCAATCTGGTAATTGATCTTGTTTGGATATGTTTTGGATTGTATCTTCTAAGCGAAACCGCCCCTCCTTTTTGGAAATATAAACTCTTTTGGTTACTTCAAAAATTCTTGCCCCCTTCTTGTACCATGGTTTGTTCCCTTCTCCTTTAAAAGTCCTGGTTTCCATCTTGCTTTCCACGAGTATTTCTTCGCCTTCGT
>CAZKIR010000185.1:0-7656 GCA_964552835.1 uncultured Bacteroidales bacterium | reverse complement strand
TATTGGCCGGCATCGCGTATCCTTTCCTCGTGATCTATGTGTTTCAAACCCCGCATGTAACGTTAAAAGTTTTTTCCATTGTTTTCTCCTTAGTGGTTGTCCTTACCCACCATAAAAATATTTACCGTTTGGTGAAAGGGGAAGAACCCCGGGCAAGTTTCTTGTTTAAGGAAAAAAATCGTTAATAGTTTTCCCTTATTGGTGAATTATTTCCCCTTTTCTCAATTTCTCCACACGTCCAGTTTTTTTCAACTGACCCCTTATATTGTCGTGTATATACTGATATCCTTGTAATTATGTAGCTATGGCCAAGCATGGAATGAATTTTGGCTTCATGCATTTACCGGAATAATTGATTGTAAAATTAAAAAATGATGAATCATGAAAATGGTAAAAGTAATCGAGGTTATCGCGACCTCTGAAAAGGGGTTTACAGAAGCAACCCAAGAAGCTATAGTAAAAGCTTCAAAAACTGTAAAAAATATCAAATCTATTTACATCAAGGAAATGAATGCCAATGTTGAGAACGACCAGATTGTTTCATACGCTGTAAACGCGAAAATTTCATTTGAACTTGAAGAATAAGTTGTGTTTTTTACTTGAAAAGCTGGGCTGCTTGTAATAACGGGCAGCCTTTTTTCCTGTTAGTATGAACTTTATTATTGTATCCCATGGCATTTCTTTATGCAAGCAATATACAAGATGGTACCGGGGTTTTGTCATACGCTGTCCGGATGGCATCCTATATTCAAGCCGATTTGTCGATCGTGCACAATTTTGACCCACGGTGCCTGCAAGGCCGGTACTCGCCTATTTCTGATTCACAGTCTGTAACCATGGAACCTCAATTGGGCGAGGAAATTTTGGAAAAGAAACAAAACGAAATCGAAAATATCTTGAAATTATTTTTTCCCGATTTCTTGGAAAAAATCGCGAAAAGTTCCAAATTGCCTTTTTTATTTTTTCACGAGAACATGATAAAGAAAAGGCAGAGCAATGAACGACAAGACGGGCGACGTTAAAAAATACTATGACACACATTTCCAGGCCGAAGACCAGCGTTTGGCCCACCATGTGCTGGAACTACCATTAACCCTTGAATATATTGAAAAACACGTGCCAAAGAATGGAAAAATATTGGATTTGGCCTGCGGAACCGGTTGGTATGCCGATGCCCTGCTTAAACGGGACTATTTTCTTGGCTTGAACGACCTTTCTGAAGAAAATACCCGGTTAACCAAAGAAAGGGTTGGTGATAGCAAGAAAGTTCTGTTTTCAAGTACGGCTGATGCCCTTGAACTGGACATTGGCCCGAAAGAGGCGTGGGATGCCGTGCTGCTACTTGGCCCCTTGTACCACTTGAAGGATGAAAAAGCCCGCTTGCAACTTCTTCAAAAAGCCCGTGATGCCGTGATCCCCGGGGGAGTGGTTTTTTCTGGTTTCATGTCGAGGGCGGCGGCCATGGTTTTCGGGATGAAACATAATCCTGGTGGCATTTTTAATAAAGATGGTGCCCGCGGCTTGTGGGAGACCGGTACGGATACTCAATTCGTGGAAGGTACCCGCTGGTTCATCAATGCCCATTTCGTTTTTCCAGAAGAAGTAAACCCGATGGTTCAAAAAGCGGGATTGCACCCTGTCCACCTGGTAGGTATCGAAGGGATATTTGGTGAACGCATGGAATTGTTCCATGCCATGGAACCTGACCAAAAAGAAGCATGGCGTGAATTTATCCACGAGAATTGCGAGGATACACATATGGTAAACCTTTCCAAACATTTGTTGAGCGTTTCCAGGAAATAATCAAGGGGGATAAAAAATAATGAACACCAAGCCCTATTATTTACCACAATTGTAAAAATAGGGAATGATAATTATTAATTACTATGAAAAAGATATTTTATTAATGATTATTATATCATTCATTTCTTGTGAGAAAGAAGAGAATGCTTCAATTTAAAATATTACAAAAACTGAACTAATCACGCTGCCTAACATTTAAAACCACAAGACATGTACATTGGATGTGCGTATTACCCTGAATATTGGCCCGAAGAAAGATGGCCGGAAGATATTAAGTTGATGAAAGAGATTGGATTTAACGTGATTAGGTTGGCTGAGTATGCCTGGGTTAAGATGGAGCCGGAAGAAGGGCTTTATGTCTTTGGTTGGTTGGATCGGATAATTAACTTATGTGAGGCCAACGGGATTAAAGTTATATTAGGCACACCTACAGATAGCATGCCCGCATGGGTGGCTGAAAAATATCCTGATGCATTGAGCGAAAAAGAAGATGGGACCAGGGTGCTTTGGGGCGGCAGAAAAAACAATTGTTATTCAAGTGAGCATTTTAACCGGCTTTCCCGAAAGATTGCCTCCGAGATGGCGCAGCACTATAAAGATAACCCTACCGTTATTGGCTGGCAAATTGGAAATGAATATGGGCCTCCTGAATCAAGAAGTGGTTCCCAGCGAAAGCAGTTTCAACTATTTTTAAAAGAAAAATATAAGCATTTAGATAATCTGAACGAAAAATGGGGGAATGCTTTCTGGGGGCATACCTTTACATCCTGGGAACAAATCCCGGTTCCTTTATATTGGCGTTTTAACCCAAGTATGAGCCTGGAATGGAAACGTTTCCATACGGGACGGGTATGCGAGCATCAGGCAGGTCAGATTGAAGAGATCAGAAAATTTGATAAGAAGCGTTTTATTACACATAATTTTATCGGGCATCATACCGTGTTAGACTATCCAAAGCTGGCTGAACAAATCGATTTTGTTAGCTGGGACAATTATCCTATAGAAGAGAGCCATTCAATAATGATCAAGGCATCATTGTGTGGTGATTTGATGCGGGGAATGAAGAAAATGAATTATTGGATAATGGAACAGGCAACCGGTATGATTAGTGTGATGTGGGAGGGAATGGTGTGGGAGCAATACCGGAATGCCTATGAAAATGAATTAAGGAAAATAGCTTTTCAGCAGGTTGCCCATGGTGCCGATGGAATGCTATGGTTTCGCTGGAGGGCTACAACAACCGGGAGGGAACAGTACTTGAACGGGCTTATCGGGCAAGATGGTAAGTCAACCAGGAGGTTCTATGATATTCAGAGAGCCACTAAGGATATCCGCTTAATAGAAAATGAATTAAAGAGCACGACAATTCAAGCTAAAGTAGCTATAGTTTTTGATTATGAGTCGGAATGGGCCAATTATTATACACCTGTATATAAGCAGAATAATTATTTTGACAGGATATTAACTTATTATAAAGCATTATTTCATGCCGGGGTAAATGTAGATGTGATCAGGCCTGGTGATGATTTTAATGCTTATGCTTTGGTGCTTGCGCCCGATTTGGTTATTCTTCGGGATGCAGATGCTGAAAGCTTAAATGATTACGTGAACAATGGTGGTGTGCTTTTCGCTGATGCCAGGACAGGCGAAAAAGACGAATACAACAGGATCCATCAAAGACGATTACCTGGTTTGCTTTCTCAATCGCTGGGTATAGAGATTGATGATGTTAGTTGTATGTATGAGGATATGCTTTATCATGTTAAAGGGAATTTCTTAGGGGAAGAAACATTCACTATTTATCAGTATTGTGAATGGGTAAGAAGTGTCAATGCAGATAATATGTTGATGTATAACAATTGGCAAATGGACGGTTATTCTTTATTGACGCGTAATAAATATGGCAAAGGCCAGGGTTGGTATCTCGGGGGGATCGTAAAGGAAGATGCTTTTTATGATAAGTTGATAGAAAAATTATTGGAGGCAGCTATTGTGAAACCATTATTAAAATTGCCCCGGGGCGTTGAGATCTCGGTAAGGGAGAACGATGAAAAAAGGATCTTATTTGTTATCAATCACAATGATAAGTCAAGAGATGTAGATGTAGGCGAAAGTTGGCGGGATTTGATTAATGGACAAATGGTAAAGGATAATTTGTCACTAGAGAGATACGGGATACGGATTTTGTTGCAGGAAAAATGATTTGCCTTGGTAGGAGAAGGCCTGTTTTATGGCTTGGACTGGTTTCGTGTTTTATTTTTTTAAAGAAAAAAATTTATGTTACCATTAGCCCGTGCATCATAGTGATTACTTCAATAAGCGCAAAACACAAGTGTTCAAGTGTTCAAGTGTCTTAGGGCAAAATTCAATAAATAAGCGTAAATTTACATGTATGCTGCATGCCTTCAAAACATACGTCCGCGAGCAAGAAATGATTATGCCCGGCAATACAATCCTTGCCGCCGTGAGCGGGGGGATCGATTCTATGGTGATGCTGCATTTGGTCGTGCAAGCAGGCTATCGGCCAGCCGTTGCCCATTGTAATTTCATGCTCAGGGGCGAAGAATCGGATGCCGATGAGGAATTTTTGAAAAACTACGTGTCTTCCCTCGGCTTGGTATATCATGTAAAACATTTTGATACACTCGAACATGCCCGCTTGAACGGGATTTCTACCCAGATGGCCGCCCGTGGGCTACGTTATGCATGGTTTCGTGAATTGGCTGAACAAGAAAGTTTTGATACCATTGCCATTGCCCACAATAGCAACGATCAAGTGGAAACGTTTTTTATTAACCTTACCCGGGGCACTGGTTTAAAGGGTTTAACAGGCATAGCACCCGTTTCAGGAAAAATCATCAGGCCATTGCTGTTTGCCTCCCGGCAAGAGATCGAGTCCTACGCGTTGGAAGAAGATATCCCTTACCGGGAAGATTCCAGTAACCTTGAAACGTATTATGACCGCAATAAAATCAGGCACGGGGCCATCCCGGTTTTTCAGGATATAAACCCGGTTTTTCTGAAAACAATGCACGAAAACATGGGGCGGCTGAAAGAAATTTACCAGGTTTTTCAAAACACGGTTGAAAATGCCAGGGAAAAAATGTTGCATACCGGGGATGGGCTTGTATTTATCCCTATTAATGAATTGAAAGAATACTGCCAGCCCGTGCATGTTTTCTTGTTCGAATTTATCAAGGAGTATGGTTTTACCCGGTACCAGGCCGCTTCTATCGCCCGATCCCTGGACGCGATACCTGGTAAGCAATGGTACGTGCCAGGCTATTACCTGGTAAAAGACCGGGAATACCTGGTGATATCCCCTTTGCAAACAGCCGGGCAAGAAGTGTTTTATATTGAAGAAGGCCAAGCGGCCATAGAAATGCCCGTTCCCATGAAGTTTGAAACATACGAGAAAGCCGAGGGGTTCATGCCTGGTAAAGAAAAAAACGTGGTCCAAATGGATCGGGGACAATTGGATTTTCCGTTAATCATGCGAAAATGGAAGCAAGGCGATTATTTTAAACCATTGGGCATGGACGGTTTTAAGAAAGTGAGCGATTTTTTCACGGACAAGAAGTTTTCCCTGGTGGATAAAGAAAAAACCTGGATCATGACCTCGGGCGAGAAGATATGCTGGATCGTGGGCCACCGGCTTGACGAGCGGTTCAAAATCACCCGTTCTACCCGGGAGGTTCTTGAAATAAGGCTTTTGGAGTGATGAATTGGCTTTAATGTACTTATCCCTTTATTTTGAAATCACGGGCACTTATATAGGAAATATATAGGATATGGTTTTAATCAAAAGTGTAAATAGATTTCATGCTTGTCATCACGGCCATACCTGGGAGCAAATCACCTTTCGTGTTTTAATATCATGCAGGCTGTACTCCCTTTTAACTTTTTTTAACACCGAAAACTTTCAAAAATTCCAAACTTGTTCGATTTTTGGCCTTCAATTAAAGGCTGCCGGGAAGAATATTTCCTTGCAAACCCTTGATTGCAATAAAAACCGATTCATTCATAATAATTAAAACATTATGGACATAGTTGTTGAACATTTAACCAAATCTTTCGGCCCCCAGAAAGCCGTTGACGATATCTCGTTCGAGGTAAAAACCGGGGAAATTTTGGGTTTCCTTGGGCCTAACGGTGCCGGAAAAACCACCACCATGCAAGCCATAACTTGTTTTATGGCGCCCAACAAGGGGGATGTAAAAGTGGGGGGGCACTCGATTAATGATGATCCCGAGAAGGTGAAAAAGCACATCGGGTATTTGCCCGAGAACAACCCCTTGTACGGGGAAATGCCCGTGATTGATTACTTGCATTTCGTGGCCGAGCTGCAAGGGATACCCAGGGATCAAATTAAAAGTAAAATTCGCGAGATGATCGCGAGCTGCGGTATCGAAGGTGAAAAGCACAAGAAAATCGGGGAACTTTCAAAAGGTTACCAGCAAAGGGTTGGTTTAGCCCAGGCCTTGATCCATGACCCCGAGGTATTGATCCTTGACGAGCCCACCACCGGGCTGGACCCTAACCAGATTATTGAAATCCGGGAGTTGATTAAAAAACTGGGAAAAGAAAAAACCGTCATCCTGAGTTCCCATATCCTGGCCGAGGTAGAAGCTACTTGCGACCGGATATTGATCATCAATAATGGGAAAATCGTGGCCGATGGTACAGCTGACACGCTCCGCAAGAAGGCTTCCGGCAAGGAGGTATTAAAAGTTGGCGTGGAAGGCGGCGAGAAAAACGAGGTATACAAGGCCTTGCAAGAACTGGACTGCGTTGCCATGGTCGATTTCATGGAAGGGCCGGTCAACTTGTTTGAAGTGGAAAGCAAGGAAGGTATGTCTTCCCGCAAGTCGGTATTCCAACTTTGCGTGGAAAAGGGCTGGTACCTGGACCAGTTGACCCCGGTTGAAACCAAACTGGAAGACATTTTCCGTGAACTAACAAAATAATATTGCCAAAAATAAATCGTATCAAACATGGAACAGATTTGGACAATCGCGAAAAGAGAAATAAAATCATTTTTTGATTCCCTGATGGCCTACGTGATGATTATTTTATTCCTGGGCTTCAGCGGATTTTTTACCTGGTTGTATGGTTCAGATATCTTTTTTATCAACCAGGCCAGTTTACAGGCATTTTTCCAAATAGCCTACTGGACCCTGTTCTTTTTTATCCCTGCCCTCACCATGGGGCTGATTGCCGAGGAAAAAAAGACAGGCACCATCGAACTGTTGTTTACCAAACCGGTAAGTGACTGGCAACTCGTGGTAGGAAAATTCCTGGCTACCTTGATCCTTATCGGGATAGCTTTGGTATTGACCCTGCCATATTACTTTACCGTGTGGGGCCTTGGCCCGATAGATCATGGGGCCGTGTGGACAGGCTACCTGGGGTTGCTTTTTATGAGCGCTACTTATATTAGTATCGGTTTGTTTGCATCCAGCATTACCAACAACCAGATCGTGTCATTCTTGTCGGCCCTGTTCATGGGTATCTTTTTTCATATTATTTTCGGGGTACTCTCGGGCAGCATGACGGGCTTATTGGCCAATGTTTTTGATTACCTCGATTTACGGACGCATTTCGAGTCTATTTCCCGCGGGGTGATCGATACCAAGGACATTATTTATTTTCTGACATTGACATTCCTTGGGCTTTTTAGCTCGGAAGCTGCCATGGCAAAAAGGAACCTAGTTGATTAAATTATCAAAACCAAAATTCTTATGAAGACGAAAAAATCCATAATTTATTCTATTATACTGGTGCTGGGTGTACTGGTCCTGGTCAACATCCTGTCGGACAAGTATTTCGTACGCTTGGACTTTACGGGTGATA
>CAZKIR010000184.1:4526-7658 GCA_964552835.1 uncultured Bacteroidales bacterium | reverse complement strand
TGGAAAGCAATTGCCGGGTGCCCTCTTGTATAATGGAAACAAACCGATCCCTTTTCTCTTCTGGCAAACCTGGGCTACTTAACATAGAAGAAAAACCTGAAATGGCATTGAGGGGCGTCCTGATTTCGTGGGATATATTTTGCAAGAAAGCGGTTTTTAAGCGATCACTTTCTTCTGCCTTTTCTTTCGCGAAAGACAGTTCGCGGGTCCTTTCTTGTACCCTTTTCTCTAGCAAAAGGTTATGCTTGCTAAGTTCGTCTTGCGTTTTCACCAACTTGTCGATATCATGGATAAGGGTAATGGAGCCAATGGGCCTGTCAAACTTGTCAAAAAGCCTTTTGTAATAAAAATTCACGGTTTTAGCCTTTGCCGTGTTGTTGTTTATTTGAATTTTTTTAAAATGAATACCTTGGGATCCTTTTATCTCGAAATCACCCTTACCCGTCAATATTTTAAAAACAGGGCTTACATTCGCTTCTTGAAAAAATAAAACAGGTTTTCCGGTAATGGAACAAAGGGTCTGGTTTACCCGTACGATGTCCCCGTTGCTATCGGCAATCACCAATCCAATGGGCAGCATTTCAATAACCTGTTCAGCGACCATGGAAGGGGTTATTTCCAAAAACTCTTACCGCACGATACTATAAACAAAACCAATTATAAACACGGATGTATATATATCGTTTAGCATGGGCAACCTGGACTTGTCAAACAAGGAAGATACAAGGATAGTAGATAAAGAAAAACCATATGAAATCAGGCCTGTTATTAATATTACCCGTGCTTGTTTTCTTTTTAAAGCATCCTTGTTTCTTCTAAGATAAATAAAAAGCATAATAAAACCTGTTATCAAGAGTATATTATGGACAATATCCAAAGCCAATAAAACACCCTGGTTATCAAATTCCATGATCCATAATCCATCCGGGCCCCTTATCGCCACGTGGGCAAAACCCGTGCTAAGTTGATAAACAGTAAAACCAGCAATATACAAACCCAATATGGAATATGTAAATACACCAGGTTTGTACAAGCGTGTTATAAAAACAAAACCCAGGAAAGCAAAAACACCAAAAGCGGTAATCGAGATTGAGAAAATATCCATGAAAAAATTTGCCAGGTGCATATCCACCATGGGATAATGGATCACCATCAGGGACAGGCTTTGAGTAGCACTGGAAAGCATCAGCATGAATATAGCACGATGAAGTCCCGCGGTTTTGTTCTTATTCAGGAGGTAAATGGCCAGCCCGAGATAAACCACGAAAAAAATACTATGCAAGAGGTTTATTATCAACATATCAATAGAAAGCTATCATTTGTTGAAAAATTCATTTGATAATCATTTTGATAAATTATAAAAATACCAAGATTCTCCCTAACCACAAATTTTCACCTGTTTATTTTTTTATCATGCTTGTTTCAGTCTTATTTTTGCATTGATTTTGCACGTCTATATTTAAAAATAAAAATGATGGATACAGGATACCCACTTTCAACATACAGGATACAATTTCACGAGGGATATACTTTTCAGGACTTCAAGGGCCATATCGTGTACCTGAACAAACTGGGTATCCACACTATTTATGCCTCCCCCGTATTCAAGGCAGCGCCCGGTAGCATGCACGGTTATGACGTAACCAACCCACGGCGCCTGAACCCGGGGGTGGGTAACATTCAAGCTCTCGAGGAGATTGATAAAATACTGAAATATAATAATATGGGATGGCTGCAGGATATCGTTCCCAACCACATGGCTTATCACCCATCCAACGAATGGATAAACGACATCTTTAGCCGTGGAGAATATTCCCCGTATTTCCATTTTTTCGACATTTCCTGGAAAAGTTATAAAAACCCGACAGAAAAAAAAGTGATGGCCCCATTCCTGGTCAAACCCCTTGAAAAAACTGTTGCCGATAAAGAAACATTTTTGTTATGGATCAAGGGGATGCTTTTCGCTGGCTATTACGAGCACCAGTACCCCTTGTACTTGCCAACCTACCGGGAAGTGCTTCAAGCGAGCCCTGATCCCGTGCCCGGGAAACTAGCAACACTAATGGATGAACTAGGAAACCTTGATTTGTCGGACGGTACCGCCATGAAAGCTTTCGTGGAAAAACTTCATCACTTGTACGTGAAAGACGCCCGGGTAAAAAAGTACATCCATCATTCATTAAATACCATTAATACACAGCCAGAAAAACTGCTGGATACCCTTTCAAAGCAATATTTCGAGTTTTGCTATTGGAAAAAATCAGAAAAAACGATGAACTATCGCCGCTTTTTTACTATTAACGACTTGATATGCTTGCGAATGGAAGACGATAAGGTATTTGAAGAATACCATGGTTTTATCAAAGAATTGATAGATAAAAAGATAATCCAGGGGGTGCGGGCCGACCACGTGGACGGGCTGCGCGACCCGGCCGGTTACCTTTCAAAGCTGCGCCAACTGGCAGGGGAAGAAACTTACATCCTTACCGAGAAAATCCTGGAAAAAAACGAGAAAATACCGGGTGATTGGCCCGTGCAAGGCACCACGGGCTATGATTTTCTGGCAAAAGTGAACAACCTTTTTATCCGGCAAGATCACCTGAAATTTTTTGATAATTTTTACCGGAAATTCACGAACAAGAAAAAACATTTTGACAAGCTATTGCACGAGAAAAAAGAATTTATCCTTTGGAACCGTATGGCCGGGGAACTAGACAATTTGACCCAACAACTTTTGGAATCCGGCATAATGCCAGGTGCGGCTGCCGAAAACCCGGGAACCGTGAAAGAAGCCATTGCTTCCATCCTCGTGTATTGCCCGGTTTATCGCTTATATTTTCACCAGTTGCCACTGGGCGCGGAGAACAAGGAAACACTCCGGGGCATTTTCCAAACAGCGGTCAAGGAAAAACCTTCCACTAAACCTGTGATAAAAGCCCTGGAAGGCATTTACCTGCAGGATAATTTTGAGGATAAAGGGATCGCGGCCAAGGATTTCTTGATACGTTGCATGCAGTTTACCGGCCCTCTGATGGCCAAAGGCTTTGAAGACACCACGATGTACGTGTATAACCGTTTTACCGGGATGAACGAGGTGGGCGATTCCCCGGGATATTTCGGGATTTCTGCTGA
>CAZKIR010000184.1:0-4516 GCA_964552835.1 uncultured Bacteroidales bacterium | reverse complement strand
AGGAAATGAAAGAAAGGCAACAATCCAGCCCATATGCATTGAACGCTACGGCATCTCACGACACGAAAAGAGGTGAAGACGTGAGGGCACGCCTGGCTGCCCTTACCGACAAACCCCGGGAATGGCGAAAAAAAGTAAAAGAATGGGAAAAAATGAACCTGGTCTTTAAAAAAATGAAAGAAAACCAGGAAATGCCAGATAAAAACGACGAGTATTTTATTTATCAAACCTTGGCAGGCATCCTGCCCATGGATTTAATTTTTGATGAAGGGATTTTAAAAAGGGTAAAAGAATACCTTGTAAAAGCCTTGCGGGAAGGCAAGGAAAATTCCAGTTGGAGCCAACCCGACCAAGAGTACGAGAAAGCCACCCGGGACTTTATCACGGGAATCCTGGGACCTGGCACGGCATTCATGGGTTCCTTCCAGGCATTTGTAAAAATACTGGTGGGCCCCGGCATCATGAATTCTTTATCCCAAGTATTGCTAAAATATACATGCCCTGGCATCCCTGACAATTACCAGGGCACCGAGCTTTGGGACTTAAGCCTGGTAGACCCGGACAATCGCCGGCCGATGGATTACGGCATCAGGCAGAAGCTCCTGAACGAGTTGTTGGAAAAGCATGAGAAAAACTCTCCCGAAACCTGGGGCCAACTTTGGGAGAATCGCCATGACGGTCAAATAAAGTTATGGCTTGTTCACAACTTACTAAAAGCGCGAAAAGAATACCCTGGGTTGTTTACCAAGGGTGGGTATATCCCCCTTCAAGTAAAAGGAAAGCAGAAAGAACACCTGTTGGCATTTGCCCGCCGGGACCGCGATCATTTTTTTATCACCGCCCTGCCCTTGCATATACCGGGGCCAACATTCGATTGGGCAAATACACACGTCCTGTTGCCAGATTTTTTCCCGCGCCATTGGACAAACATCCTCACGGGGGAGAAAAACCACGCGGAAGAGGCGATTACCGCGAAAGAATTGTTTAAAAACGCCGGTTTGGCCGCCTTTTCCGGGAAAAAGAAAGAAAACCAACGGGGCGCGGGAGTGCTGTTGCATATCTCCTCCCTGCCCGGTCAGCACGGGATTGGGGATATCGGGCCCGGGGCCTACCGTTTCGCGGATTGGTTGGCCGAAGCCGGGCAAAAAATGTGGCAAATCTTACCCCTGGGGCCTATCGATAAAAAACAAAGCTACTCGCCTTATAGCGCGTTATCGGCTTTCGCGGGGAACCCTTTGTTTATCAGCCCGGAATTGTTAAAAAATGACCGTTTGCTTAAGTACCATGACATAGCCTCGCCCCCATCCCACGAAAACAGCGATACGGTAGATTACGCGGCGGCCACTGCCACTAAAAGAAAACTCTTGCAGGCCGCGTTCAAACATTTTGAAGAAAACACTGGACACGGCCTACATGCCCCCTTTGAAACTTTCATGGAAAAAGAAAAACACTGGCTGGACGACTTCGCGACCTTCATGATATTGAAGGAAGAAAACCAGGACAAAGCTTGGAACGAGTGGCCTGATGAATACAAGCTAAGAAAAATAGAAAGTATACAGGTTTTTCGCGAGCTGCACGCGAAACGTATACGGGAACAAAAATTTTATCAATACCTCTTTTTCAAGCAATGGCACGATTTAAAAGCATATTGCAACCGGAAAAACATCCTTTTTTTCGGCGACCTGCCCATCTACGTTGCCTTTGACAGTGCGGACGTGTGGGCACATCCAAATTATTTTAAACTTAACGAAAAACGGGACATGGAAAAAGTAGCCGGGGTACCGCCCGACTATTTTAGCGAAACGGGGCAATTATGGGGCATGCCGGTGTATGATTGGGAGCAGGTGAAAAAAGACGGCTTTCGCTGGTGGGTAGAGCGGGTCATGAAAAATTTCGAACTATACGACATGATCCGCATCGACCATTTCAGGGGTTTTTCGGCCTATTGGGAAGTAGATGCCAACGAAAAAACGGCCATCAACGGGAAATGGGTGCCCGGCCCGGGTACCAGTTTATTCGATAAACTCCGTGAAGAAATAGGTGATAAGCCCATCGTGGCCGAAGACCTTGGCGTGATTACCCCCGATGTGGTAAAATTGAAAAACCAATACCATTTCCCGGGAATGAAAATATTGCAATTCGGCTTCAACAAAACATGGGACTCCAAGCATATTCCCCACCATAACGAACCCAACAGCGTGGTATATACCGGCACGCACGACAACAATACCCTGAAAGGTTGGTACAAGCAAGAACTTGACAAGCCTAGCCGGCAAAGAATATCCAGGTACATCGGGAAACACCTTCGGAAAAGCAACGTGAACGAGGTTTTTATCAAGATGGCCTACACCTCTACCGCCAACAGGGCCATCGTGCCCATGCAAGATATCTTGAAACTGGACGAAAAAAGCAGAATAAACAAACCCTCTACCATCGGGACTAACTGGACATGGAAAATGAAAGACCTGGACATCGGCCAATGCACCACGGATTTCTTAAAAGAACTGGTGGTGATGTGCGATAGGACATGACAGGTAACGGGATCATATTTTTTGATGTAACAAGTCCAGCGCCATCCCGCCTCAGACTTTAAGAATGGTTCATTGTCCTGTAATTCAACAAATCATCACGTTCATGGTGTTGAGTTACCGGGTGCGGTGGTTGTTTGTATATTTTTATGTAAGGCTGACAGTTTTTATAGGTCGTAACTTATAGGATTTTTTTGTTTTCTCCCTGGAAAAAATGTCGCTGGGTCTGGGGTATAGCGTGCCGATTAGTAAGATGGAGCGGTTGGCCCCTTCAGGGGAGTTAGGGGTGTGGGGAGGGATCACCCATGTGAATACGGGTGCTAATCTAATGGCCGGTATAAATGGAACGGTAGGCCTCTTGGCAAAATATTTGCTCTACCTTCTCGCGTTAGCGGACAATTAATTAGTTGGTTTTTTGGTTTTCAGATAAACATATGCCAAATAATATTGTCTGCCCTGGTAAAGACTTTAAAAACAAATAAATGATGAACAGGCAAACCGGTTTATCCAAGATAGAAGGCAGGCAAAGGGTTATTATAGAACAAGTAAGCCCTGAAATAGATCATGGCAAGTTTCCAGTGAAAAAGGTAACAGGCAACGAGATGGAAGTGCAAGCCGATATTTTTTGCGACGGGCACGATATCTTGTCAGCCCAGGTGTTACACCGGGCGGCTAACGAAAAAAAATGGCAGCACGTGCCCATGGCCTACAAGCTAAACGATCGCTGGAAAGCCTCTTTTACCCTGGAAAAACCTGGCCCCCATACCTTCACCGTGCAGGCCTGGGTAGACCAGTTTAAAACCTGGTTCAGGGACACCATGAAAAAAATCGATGCCGGGGTGGATTACCAGGTAGATATCCTTGTCGGGATCAAGCATCTGGAAGAAATCCTTTCAAATAGCGGGATTGCCCCGCCCGATAGGGCGTATTTGGAGCAAGCCATGGCCTCACTGCAAGCTTTTCATGATGAAAACAAGGGCGATATCCTGGATACCATGAACAACGGGTTATTCAGCGTTGCCGCGAAATACCCGGTAAAAAGCTACCTGGTGCACTACAAGAAAGAATTGCCCGTTTGGGTAGACCGGAAAAAAGCCGAATTCAGTACCTGGTACGAGCTATTCCCTAGATCATTTGGAAAAAAAGGGCAACATGGGACTTTTCACGACATCGTGGAAAAAATTCCACGGATCGTGGAAATGGGCTTTGATGTTTTGTACCTCCCTCCCATTCACCCCATCGGAAAAACCAACCGCAAGGGAAAAAATAATTCATTACAACTTACCCCTGATGACACGGGTTCTCCCTGGGCGATTGGCTCTGGAGAAGGCGGCCACAAATCTATACATCCCGAGCTTGGCACCTTGGAAGATTTTCGCCAGCTGGTAAAAACCGCCGGCGACGCGGGCCTGGAGATCGCCCTGGACATTGCCTTTCAATGCTCGCCCGATCACCCCTACGTGAAAGAACACCCGAAATGGTTTAATATTTTACCCGACGGTTCGATAAAACATGCCGAAAACCCGCCCAAGAAATACGAGGACATTTACCCCATAAACTTTGAAACCGAAGATTGGCAATCCTTATGGGAAGAATTGAAATGTGTCTTCATGCACTGGATCGAGCAGGGCATAAAGATATTCCGGGTAGATAACCCCCACACGAAATCCTTCCGCTTCTGGGGATGGGTTATCCAGGAAATTCAAAAAAATTATCCCGAAGTTATTTTCTTGTCAGAAGCTTTTACCAGGCCAAAAGTGATGTACCAGCTGGCCAAACAAGGCTTTAACCAGTCATATACTTATTTTACCTGGCGAAATACCAAATGGGAAATAACCGAGTACATGGAAGAACTGACCAAAACAAAAACTTCCCTGTTTTTCAGGCCCAATTTCTGGACCAACACCCCGGATATCCTGCCCGAGTTCCTGCAAACTGGCAACAGGGCACACTACCTTATCCGCCTGTTCCTGGCCAGCACACTAAGT
>CAZKIR010000183.1:4077-7685 GCA_964552835.1 uncultured Bacteroidales bacterium | reverse complement strand
CCAACGGCTCAGGAGATGGCGACTATGAAGAAGGCACTGTTGTTGATATAGTAGCTGATGCGGCACCCAGTGGCCAACAATTTGCCGGATGGACAGGCGACGTGAGCTACCTGGCCGATGCCAATAGCGCGAGCACCACGGTCAACATGCCTGCTTCTAATGTAAGTGTAACAGCGAGTTATGAGTCAATCCCGGATAACCTGAGATACCAAGCTGAAGATGCTATCTTAACAGGTACAGAAGTTTCAACGGATTGGCCCGGTTATGATGGCACGGGTTACGTGAAAGGCCTGGATCAATCTGGTGACAAAATTACTTGGGACGTGAATGGCATCACTGCCGGCACATATGATCTCACGATTCGTTATTCAATCTGCAACAGCCAGAAAAACTACGTGCTCGTGAATGGTTCTGGCTGGGACGGCAGTGATGGTAATACCGACTTTCCTGATAATAACACCACCGGATGTGGCACTTCAGGTGATTGGGAAACAATTACCTTAACGGGGATAAGCCTGAATACAGACAACACGATAGTTGTTGAGAAAAATTGGGGCTACACGCCAATCGATTATATTGAGTTGAGCAGCAGCGGCTCCACGACACCTACTTATACCCTTAGCGTCACCAACGGTTCGGGCGATGGGGATTATGAAGAAGGTACCCTGGTGGACATATCAGCCGATGCCGCCCCGAGTGGCCAGCAATTTGCTAATTGGACAGGCGACTTGAGTTACTTGGCCGACGCTAATAGCGCCAATACCACGGTCACCATGCCTGCTTCCGATGTAAATGTAGCGGCCAGCTATGAAGACATTACGGTAGAAACTTATACCTTGTCTGTAACCAACGGTTCGGGCGATGGCGATTACGAAGAAGGCACGGTAGTGGATATTACCGCCGATACAGCACCTAGCGGCCAGCAATTTGCCGGTTGGACAGGCGATGTTACATACGTGGCCGATGCCAGCAACGCGAGCACAACGGTTACCATGCCCGCGGCCAATGTTAGCGTATCTGCCAGTTACGAAGACGTGCCCTCTGATTGCGATAGTTATGCTACCCCCTTGGCTTCTGACTGGATATTGCGCAATGACTGGGCTGACCAAGACAATGGTACGAGCTTGAGCAATTCGAATGGTGAGTTACTAGTGAACCAACACCAGTGGGCCAATAGCTATTTCTACTTGATTATGAACGGCATTGGCACTTCGATAAGTTCTGGTACGGATTATACGGTTTCCTTCGATATCAAGGAGAGCAGCAATGTTGAAATAACCGACGTGGCCGTTGGGTTCGCGTCAGGATATCAGTGGGACGGTCCCACGGGCTATGTTATTAATACCAGCTCGGCAGGCGGGAGCATATCTAGTAGCTCTTTTACCCACAAGGAAATAACATTGTCAGCTTCATCCAGCGGTACCGGTTACCTGACCCTGGACGTCACCCTTGCTGGTCAGCCAAGCCAGGCTACCAGCCATTACCTGAAGAACGTGGAAATATGCACGGACGGCTTGAAATCAGCCCCGGCCATAACATCTATCAGGAATCAAGAGGTAGGGCTGAGCGTATACCCGAACCCGGCCAGTGATGTATTGAACATCGAGTTGCCTAACAGCGGGCTGCACCAGGTACAGGTGATCGCCCCCGACGGCAAGCTGGTAAAACAAGATCAGTTCCAGGGCGAAACCCAGCGTATAAACGTGGATGGGCTAAGCCAGGGACTTTACATTATCAAGGTGAAAACTGAAGACAATGTACAAGTTGACCGGGTGTTGATCAGGTAAAAGTTTTTTTGTCAGGATTAATAAGGGATGGAACCTTCCAGGAATATTTCCTGGAAGGTTTAGCCTGATTTTATCGAATTTTGACAAAAAAATAGCATAATACTAACTAACTATAATAAAAAGGGCACTTTAACAAGCTGCCTTTTTTTTATTATCACCACCTGGAAAATTATCTTGTGGTAAAGCATGGGGGCGGGAAAAACAATATCATGCCCCATGGTCACTTTCCCGTGTAAATCCCGTGTAGTAGAAAAACAATTGGAAACTTTGGTTGATGCAAAGTATCCTGAAGCTGTCCTTGATACACCAAAAAAATTTCTTTTTTCGTGGAACAAATTTCCATGATTTAAAGTATACTTTTCCAAGCAAACTAACGAACTAACGAAACAGAAAGGGGAAGTTTTTATGATTAAGGGGAATACTATATTTCGCCGGGTGATGACTATTGGAATGTTTTACTTGCTTTTACATTCCATTTCATTTTCCCAAGCTAACCAGATGGTTTTCGAGAACCTCTCTGACGAGGAAGGCTTGATAAGTAATCAGGGAAAAACTATTTTTCAGGATTCCAGGGGTTTTTTATGGATAGGTACTGCCACGGGCCTTAGTCGGTTTGATGGGTACGAGTTCGTGAACTTTGAATATGATCCGGAAGACCCGAACAGCCTGATTGGAAAAGAAGTACAGCAAATCAAGGAGGACTCACTTGGTTACTTGTGGATTGCTACCAACGGGGGGTTGAACATGTATGATCCCCGCGAGAAGGCTTTTACCCGGTACACGAAGAAACTAGGCCTGTTGGACAACCACGTAAATTGCATGGAATTTGACAGCTTGAACAATTTATGGCTTGGCACGAGCAAGGGACTTCAATACCTTAACCGGGCAAGTGGTGAAATAATTACCTACCGGGGGGATACAGCGGATAGCTACACATCTTTAGGAAAAGATGTACAAAGCATGTGGATGGTAACCAGGAATGAATTGTGGTTTACCTCGCGGCAAGGGGAAGGGATGACCAAGCTCGATGTTACGACACGGGAAAGTACCTATTATCCTGTTCCCGGCTTTATTGCTGGCCTTGATAAAAGAGGATATAAGTCATATCAAGATAAATGTATTTATATCCTTCAAAATGACGGGTTACTTTTACGACTTAACTATACAAGAGAGATAGAAACAGTTATTTTGCCCGGGCAATACTTGAATAAAAAAGTAGAATACCTGTTTCAAACGGTCTTAAAAATCAAGGATGAATTTTGGATCGGGGTCAACGAGGGATTGTTTATTTATTATCAGGACGAAGATACTTTTCGTTTTATCCAGCATAACGAGAATAATCCCAACGGTATTTCTAGCAGTAACATAGGAGATATCATGGTGGATAACTTCAATAGTATTTGGTTGGTTACCTTCGAGGCTGGCCTTGACGTGTGGCATCGCGATAAGCAAAAGTTTAATGCCCTTTTTCATCGCCAGAATGATGAAAACAGCCTCTCAGCCGGTGCCATTTTATCAATTGCCGAGGGAAGGGATAAAAATATATGGATTGGTGCCGATGGGACAGGCCTGAACAAGTATGACCCTGTCACGGGGAATATCAGTCATTTTACACATGATCCTGAAAACCTTGGACATTCGATTAGCAATAATTCTGTTCTTGCCGTGGAAGAATTGAATGGTTTTATATACACGGGCCACTGGGCCGGGGGTATTACCCGGTATGATCCGTCTACCGGGGTATATCGGTTTTTGAGGCACGAGGCGGGCAATGAAAACAGCCTGCCTTCAGATAATATCTGGCACATTGATAAAGCGTCT
>CAZKIR010000183.1:2772-4067 GCA_964552835.1 uncultured Bacteroidales bacterium | reverse complement strand
CTGATGGGC
This sequence comes from uncultured Bacteroidales bacterium, assembly GCA_964552835.1. Taxonomy (GTDB): domain Bacteria; phylum Bacteroidota; class Bacteroidia; order Bacteroidales; family CAYFUP01; genus CAZKIR01. Next base: position 4,058 of record CAZKIR010000183.1, on the reverse strand, counting down.
GGTTATTAATAGCAAGCTTGGGCGGGGGCGTGTCTTTTTATGACCCTGTTACCGGTGTTTTCGAGAATTACCGGCACGATCCTGTTGATCCAACATCAATAAACGATGATTATTGCTATTACATGTATGAAGACCAGCAAGGCACTATTTGGGTGGGTACCGCTGGCCATGGGCTGAACCGGTTTCACGAAGGCACCAAAACTTTTTCCCATCACCTGCCCGACATGGACGATCCTTCCGCCATTAGCCAAAAATCCGTCCTGACAATATTTGAAGATACGGAAAACCGTTTTTGGGTGGGCACGGCAGCTGGATTGAACTTGATGGACAGGAAAAAAGGAATTTTCAAGAAATATTATAAAAAGGATGGTTTGGCAGACAACGGGATAAGGGAAATCCTGGAAGGCACCAATGGAAAATTATGGATTGCCACCGCGAACGGCCTTTCCAAATTTGACCCTGAGACGGAAGATTTTACCAACTACTCGATCGCGGATGGATTGTTGAACAAGGAGTTCATGGGCAGCGGCAGTTGTGTTGCTTCAAATGGTTACATCTATCTTGGTGGCCGAAAAGGCGTAAATTATTTTCACCCCGATAGCATGGAAATAAATACCATTGTCCCGGAAGTGGTTTTTACCGGCCTAAATGTTTATAACCAACCAGTGCAAATTGGCGACTCGGTAAACAAGCGGGTGATATTGGAACAGTCCATCTCTACAACGGATACGCTCTTGCTAAGCTATAAGGAAGATATTTTTTCGCTTTCCTTTACTGCCCTTCATTTCCTGGCGCCCGGGAAAAACCAGTACAAGTATAAACTGGAAGGATATAACGATCAATGGATTCCGACCGGTGCCAACCAACGCTTTGCCACCTTCACGAATTTATCGCCAGGCGAATATACATTCCGGGTTATCGCGAGCAACAATGATGGGGTATGGAACGAGAAAGGAGCGGCCATGAAAATTATTATTGCCCCGCCCTGGTGGCAAACCTGGTGGTTTCGTGGGGCCATGGCTTTCTTGATTATCGGTGGGGCTATAGGCTTTTATTTTTGGCGTGTGAATGCTTTGAAAGCCCGGCAACGATTGCTGGAGCAAAAGGTAAAAGAACGCACGGCCGAATTGCAGGAAGCCAACGAGGAGATAATGACCCAGAACGAGGAAATCAAACAGCAAACCGAGGAACTGCAGGCACAAAAAGATACATTAGAAGAGCAAAAAGAAGAACTGCTCTCGAAAAACGAGGAGATATCCCGTTCAAACCGGCAAATAAAAGTAATC
>CAZKIR010000183.1:0-2762 GCA_964552835.1 uncultured Bacteroidales bacterium | reverse complement strand
ATCAACGATATGATTTTCGAGTACGTCAGTTCGCTCATGGATACCGATGCATTTGGAATCGGGGTCTATAACGATCATAAAAAACAAATCGAGTACCCGGGTTTCATGGAAAAAGGAAAAAAACTGCCCCCGTTCCATAAACCGATTAACCAGGAGAATAGCCTGTCGGCATGGTGCTTTAATAACCAGAAGCTAGTATATATTAATAACTTGGAAAAAGAGTACAAGGACTACATTTCCAAGATGCCGAAAACCTCTACCAAGCAACCGGTCAAATCCTTGATACATGTGCCCCTGGCCGTGGAAGGCAAACCCATTGGCATTATCGCGGTGAACAGCTACAAGGAAAATGCCTATTCGGCAAATGATTTGAACAACATCCAGAGTTTGGCTTCATACCTGTCCATCGCCCTCGACAACGCCCACGTGTACGGGGTTGTGGCCAAGCAAAACGAGCATATCAAGAGCAGTATCCGGTATGCCCAAACTATCCAACAATCCATCTTGCCTTTACAGCAAAACATGGACAAGTATTTTGAATCCTTCGTGCTTTTTAGGCCAAAAGATGTGGTGAGTGGTGACTTTTACTGGTTTTACCCCTTGGACGTGAACACCTGTTTTGCCGCGGTGGTGGATTGCACGGGCCACGGGGTGCCCGGCGCCTTCATGAGTTTGATAGGGCACCAGGCCTTGAACGGGATCATTGAAAAAGAAAAAGTGCATGACCCTGCCCAAATACTTGAGATGCTTGACAAGAGCATCGTGCATGCCTTAAAACAAGACCAAACCGATAACATGGACGGGATGGACGTGTGTTTGATTAGGTTGGACAAGGGAAAAAGCCATGGTACCCCGGTGCAAAGGCTAAATTTTGCCGGGGCTAAGCGTAACCTATACTTGAACCACCAGGGCGATTGTGAAATTTTAAAAGCTACCAGGCGCTCGATCGGTGGGTTCCAATCCCGAAAGAAGAAAGAAGTTTTTACCACCTTTGATAAAATAGTTTACCCTGGTGATTGGCTCTATTTAAGCAGCGACGGCTTTAGTGACCAAAATAACCCGGAAAGGGTACGGTTTGGCTCTAATAAAGTGGTAGCCCTCTTGCAGGAAATATCAGGAAAGGACCCGGAAGAACAGAAAAAAATCCTTGAAAAAGCTCTTGATCAGCACAAGCAAGGCGAGGAGCAAAGGGACGATATAACGTTCATGGGGATAGGGGTTATTTAAAATGCCCTTAATCGCGGAATAGTTTTCATTTTTTTATAGTGCTAAAACTTAAATAACTTTGATTTTTAGTTTCTGTTCGTGATGTCAACTAGTAGTTTTTGACCAATACCCACTTGATTTATTTAAAGTAAAGGTGCTAAATTTTCGTGAATTTTGCAATTTGTTAAAAAGGCAATTGCAAGAAAAGGCCGGGAGGCTTATTCACTTATCAAGCTAAATGAATGTCTTCCCGGCCCCAGTTCCGTTATATGTTATTTGTCTTTAATTTACCCGTGCCTGTAAAGTTCCCATCCCAGGTAATTGCCGATGGCTTCTTCCAAAATTTCGGCCACGTGCCCGCGCACCATGCCCACGTGGTGTTCAAAACCATTTTTGCACATGAATTTCATCAAATCCTGAAGGTTTGGTATCTCGCACACGGCAATGCCCCCGTCCATGTTGTAGGGATCGTCGGTAATCCGTCCTTCGCCCAGGTAGGATTTGATGAACCCCAGGGTATCGTCGGTAGATAACCGGAAATAGGTCATGTTGCCCGGCGCCACCTTGCCTTTCACGGCACCAAAAGTATCTTCTTGTCCCAGCACGGTGCCCAGGATATCCAGGCTGCCAATTTCGATATCGTTTTGGAAAAAGGATTTGGGGTAATTGCTACAGTGGGTGCATACCACCTTGTTACGGTCCTTGGCAAAATTGTTGTTCCAATCAAGCAGGGCCGAAGGGGTTTGGGCGGCCAGGGCCAGGGCGTACATGCTGATAGAACCGGCCACGTCTACCTCGCAAGCAGAAGGCATGAGTTTTTCGCCCATCATGCTCATGGTCACGCAGGCGGCACAACCATAATTTTTCTCGATGGATTCCCAGCATTGCAAGGCCGTGATATTGATGTCATTTTCAGCTATCCAATGTTCAATGGCCAAACCAAAGCGGGCCTGGCGTTTTATTTGCCCCTCGTTTAGCATCTTGCAAGTGCCATAGTCTTGGATAGACTCGATTTTTTCCTTCACTTCCTTGCCGTTCTCGTCGAGTTTTTCGGCAGCCCTTATGATTTCTGACATGTCAACGGGTACCACGGTAATACCCGTTTCTTGTAACAATTTTTCACTTACCCGCATGGTTTGGAAACCAATGGGCCGGGTACCGATAGCGCCCATGCGTAAGCCTTTTAGGCCTTTTACCACGCCACAAATACCCGCGAATTTTTGCAGGTCCATGTCAAATTCTTCGCTGTTGATATCGTAGGTGTGGTACATGGTATCCGTGAAAGGGATGCCATACTGGAACAGGTTATTGCACACGGAGAGTTTGCCGCAAAACGCGTCGCGGCGGCTTTTCACGTCTACCTTATCATTCTGGTCGTCGCAGGCTTGCACCAGCACGGGCACTTTTAGGCCCGATAACTGTAAAGTGTTCACCACCCCCAGCTCGTCGCCAAAATTTGGCAATACCACGATTACACCTTCTATACGGTCACTTTCTTTCTTGAACAAGGCGGCGCATTTTTTCGCGTCCTCGTAGCCCTCGATATTTCCAGTGGG
>CAZKIR010000182.1:0-7712 GCA_964552835.1 uncultured Bacteroidales bacterium | reverse complement strand
CGTTCCAACCCACAAGTAACCAGGCTTAGCTGCATTGGCAAGGCTTAAAACATTTGGATGGATCAAACTCCCGGGCACCTGATCATCGACATGGTAAGGGGTAAAATCACCCCGGGTTTCATGAAAACGGTTCAAGCCTTTATTGGTGCCAACCCATATCGCGCCATCGGTCCCGGTATAAATACAGTTCACGTAATTACCGCTAAGGCTGCCCCTTTTTGCCGGTTCATGAAAAAAGGCTTGCATTTCTTCATTTATCAAATTGTAACGGTATAGCCCCTCGGATGTGCCTATCCATAGGCTTTGCCCTTTCTGTTTTTCCAGGCATACCACGTGATGGCCAAGGAGGGTATCCTCCACGGTAAAAACGCCATGCCATGCCCCAATTTGAAAGAGACCGTTCAGAGTGCCAACAAAAATCTTATCGCCAAAGCATGTAATCGTGTTTATATGGTTCTCCTGTTGAAGGAAAATTTCAGGAAGTATTTGTTTTGCCCCTGTTTCTTCAAACAATGGATAAGTTAATAGCCCGTCATCAGACCCCATGATTAAAGAACGTGAAGGTTTATGATAAGCGAGAGCTTGTATATTTGAGCCAGTAAAATTAAAACCGGAAAAAATACGCGGTTCAAAAAACTCCTTGCATCCGAGTTTATACACCATAAGGCCTCCGGTACTGGCTATCCAGACATGGCTATCAGGCAATACCAGGATATCGTTCAACTCCCGAAAGGTGTATGGGTTATGCCATTGAAACTTGTACCCGTCCAGAACGGTAAACTTATCATCGGTTTTTGGCCTGATGCATACCCCAGGGTATCTTCTCCCGCGGTTTGCAAGCTAAAAATGACAAAACGGTCAACCCCGAGAAATACCCGGCCATCGGGCAAAATTGCCATATCTTTTACCGGCCGGTCATTGGGCACGTGGTAAGAGATAAAATGGACGCCTGTAAAAACCCCTTTTTCAGGATCAAATTCCATCATGCCCGAACTGCCCCACACCCCGGCCCAAAAACGGCCAAAGCGATCTTCGAGGAAATCATTGTACCAGTCTTTTTTAAATGAACCATCCAAGATAGCATAGCGGGTAAAACGTCCTGTCGGTTTATCAAATAAATCGAACCCCCTCCCGCTCCATTGGCCAATCCAAAGCCTGGAACGAGAATCTTCGTAAATGCACGAAACCCTGTTCGAAGTAATCGAGTTAGGATTATCTGCCTGGTGCTGATAATTTTCACACCTCCCCTTCCCGGGATAAAACCTGCTTAACCCCCCACCATGGGTGCCAATCCAGATAGCCCCGTCGCTGTCTTGAAAAGTTGCAGTAACATTATTGTTGGGCAGGCAATTCTCTTGTCCCACGATATGCCGGTAATGGGAAAACTTGTATTTTTTCGGGCTATATTTACTAATACCCCCTGCCGTGCATATCCAAATGTTGCCCGCGCGATCCTCGTGCAACTTATAAACGTGGTCGTGTACCAGGGAGCTTGGCACATTGGCACTATGCATGTAATGGGCCATGTTTCCTTTATCAGGAAAATACTGGTACACCCCTTTCCCTGTGGCAAACCATAAATTAGTATAACTGTCTTCAATAATCGAAAAGGTAGAAGACCATAAAAATTTCTCGAAGCGTCCGCTATCAGGAAAAAACTTGTAGGCGCCATCCGTGGCCGACATCCAAAAATTCCCGTGGCTATCTTCCATGATACAAGCAATATCATTGTCCCGCTTTTTATCCGGGTTTTCAGCATCAGCGCTAAAATATTTCATTTGCCCCGTGGAGGGGTTAAAACGATAAGGGCCAAAATTTCGCCCCCCGAACCAGATGTAACCATTTTTGTCTTGATAAATTTCATGATAATCATAATAGGGCTGGCTCAATTTCTTGTGCCGGTAATGTTCAAAACGGTTTTCTTTTATTACATACTGGTTTAACGTACCGTCAACGGTTTCGATCCACAAGTTACCAAGGGTATCTGCCAACAGGGCCCTCACGTGATCATGATAAATACTATTTTCATTATCTGGCTGGTAATGATACCGGATAAATTCTTCTGTACGCCTGTTAAACTGGTTTAGCCCCTTTTTCGTGCCAATCCAAAGCTTGCCCTGGGCATCTTCGGTAATACAAGTAATGTATGAATTGGATATGCTCGTGGAGTCCTTGTCAAAATACCGGTATACCTGAAATGAATACCCGTCAAAACGGTTCAGGCCATCCGGCGTGGCAAACCACATGTAACCAAACCGATCCTGGTAGGCATCCAATACTTTACCATGGCTTAGCCCGTCGTTAACCGTGTAATGATCAAATTTTACTTGAAATGATTGTTCCACTAAAGGGGCAGATGCAAATAAAGCAGCCCATGTAAAAACCAAGCCAACAATTACAAACATGAAAAAAACAGCCGCTTTTCCCCTTCCACGCGTGGATGTCCAGCCCATTACCATTATAAAACCCGTGGTTAAAATTAAAAGTATAAATTAACCAAAAAATTTCGAGAATAAAAAAAGCTTCCAGACAAAGACATTGAAAATCCTTTGGATACTTTATATATTTGTATATTTATAATATAGTTTAATGGGCAAAGCACTGGAAAAATCAAAAAACTATTATCAAGTATTAGAATGCGTGGATGGGTCAAGATGGACTTTTCGCCTGGCAAATGAAAAAAGCAAGTACATACATTTGAGAAAAAACTATAAATGATTGGCCTTATGATACAAATTTTTGAACCCGTGGCTTTAAACGAGAAAGGCCACCGGGGCCGAAACGAAGATTCAATATACCCACCGCTGGACAATGCAAGTAATGGCTACAGCCTATTTATCGTTTGCGATGGCCTGGGCGGGGGCGTTGACGGGCACGTGGCATCAGCCCTCGCGTGCCGGGAATTGGCAAAGTACTATAATACCCATGATGGATCCCCTGGGGAAGCATTGCAACACGTGGAAAATGAATTCTCGAAACACCTGAAAGAACACCCAATAAGCATGGGAATGGGCACTACAATAGCATGCCTGCGCTTACCCGGTACCACGATCGAAATTTCCTGGGTAGGCGACAGTCGGGTATACCACGTGCGCGACGGAAAGATATTGTACCAAACCAGCGATCACTCGCTTGTAAACGAGCTAGTGAAAAAAAGAGCATTAAGCCCCGGTGAAGCCCGCTGGGACAATCGAAAGAATATCGTGACCCGCGCGGTAATGGGAAATAATTATCCAACCCGGATTGACTCGTTTATGGTCACTGACATTAAAGAAAACGATTTTTTCATGTTATGCAGTGACGGGATACTCGAAAGCGTGGGCAAACAATTTATCCAATCCCATTTTCTAGAAAGCACTGCCCCTGAACATCTCGGCAAAATAATTAAAGATGCCTGCATGGAAGAATCCAGGGATAATTATTCCATGTACCTGATCAAGATAAAGTCAATTGACTAACTACCTTATGCATGAAATAAACTTTTTTTTTCGTTGTTTTCATGATTTTTTTTTACCTTTGAGTTGGTTATACAAACAATGAACAATGAATACAACAAAAGAAATTCCTCCCTGAAGGAGGGCCTCCAAAACAAACAGGCCTAATAGGCCCACCTCACTGGGACAAGCCCGGTTTATCCAATACAAAATTTTTCAACATAACCTGAAAAATATTCCTATGAAACGATTTATTAGTATTTTCGCTGTATTAGTTTTTCTCGTTGCCACATGTAAAAAACAAGATATAACCACTTTTCAAAGTCAATGGCAACAAAACCATGATCGTTATTGGGCTGGCCCGGAATTTTGGGCCAATCGCCTACAAGACTGGCAAATAAAAGAAGGAAAACTTCAATGCATTAACACGGACCAACCATTGCGGACCATGCATTTGCTTACCCATAGCATGCCTGGTAATGAAAGCAAATTAAAGATGGACGTGCAAATAGGGCTCGTGGATCCTAACGATGAACTCAAGGAGAATACTTACGGTGGCTTTTTGATCGGCGCCGGCGATTTGGCCATGGACTATAGGGCAAGGGCATTGGTGCATTCGGCCTATGGCAAAAATGGTGGTATTATCGCCGCGATTAGCCCTGATGGAAAAATCGCGTTCCTGGACAATACAAGGCAAAGAAAAAAATTGAAGACCTATAACGAAACACCCCCCAAGATTAAAGCTATATCAAAAAATGGCCTGGAATTAATATTGAACCTCGTGCCGAAAGACACCTCTTACCAACTAACTTTAAAGGCCTACAGCATACCCGGCGGCAAACTCATTTCAAGTGCCAGCACCACGATACCTAGAAACCTGGTGAGCGGGAACATGGCCCTCATCTCGCACGGGGGGTCGTCTCAATCCAATAAAGGTTTTTGGTTTGAAAACTGGAAAATAAGCGGGGCAAAATTAAACGTGAACGACGAATATGCCCTTGGACCTGTTATGGCCGTTCAATACACCTTGAACCGGAATACACTAAAGCTCACGGCACAAATGGCCCCGGTATCTGAAAAAAATCTGGAAGGCATCCTGGAAATTGCCCCTAAAGGCAGTAATAAATGGGAAGAAGTTGCCCGATCCAAAATAATAACACCAGGTTACACCTTGCCCTTTCGGGTAGATAATTGGGACAGCAAGAAGGATTACCAATATCGCGTTAAATATGTTGTCCCCTTGCAAAAAGGAAAAACAAAAACCTATTATTACCATGGATCGATCAAGCGTGATCCAGTAGACAAGGAAACCATCTCGGTAGCCGCTTTTACCGGCAACAATAATAGTCACGGCAGTATCCATGAAAAATTTGAATTTAGCAATAACACCATTTGGTTTCCACATGCCGGGCTCGTGAAACATGTCCTTTTGCACAAACCGGATTTACTCGTTTTCACGGGCGACCAGGTATACGAGGGGCGGCCCACCTTCCCGGACAGGAGCGGTGGCAAATTGTCCCAGTTGGATTACTTGTACAAGTGGTACTTGTGGTGCTGGGCACATGGCAAAATGACTAAAGACATACCCACGGTAAGTATCCCCGACGATCACGACGTGTACCACGGCAATATATGGGGTGCCGGGGGCAAAAAAGCAGAACCCTTGCCCGAGGGTGAAACCTACCCGGAATATTACAAGGGTTTTGAAAACCATTACCAACAAGATCGTGGAGGGTACGTGATGGAACCGGCATTCGTGAACATGGTTGAACGCACCCAGACCAGCCACTTGCCCGACCCATACGATCCGGAACCCGTGAAACAAGGGATTGGCGTGTATTACACGGACATGCTGTACGGTGGGATAAGTTTTGCCATTTTAGAAGATCGCAAGTTCAAGTCCTCGCCCTCGGTACAGTTGCCCCATGCCAAAGTCGTGAACGGCTTCTCGCAAATCGAGGATATCCCTGCCTTTGCCATGGACGATCCAGAAGCTAAATTACTCGGCACAAGGCAACTAAAATTTTTGGAAGAATGGGCAGGCAATTGGGAGGGCACACGCATGAAATCGACTATTTCCCAATCCATATTCGCTTGTATTTCCACTTACCCGGATTCTTTCTTGACCGATGCCGGTACCCCGAAATTACATCCCCTGCCCCAGGATTCCATCCCCGCCGACTACGAGAAAGCCAAGGACATGGACTCGAACGGCTGGCCTCAAAGCGGCCGGGACAGGGCCTTGAAAAGCATCCGCAAGGGTTTTGCTTTCATGATCGGGGGGGATCAACACCTTGGAAGCATCGTGCACCATGGGGTGGACGAATGGAATGACGCGGGCTATTCTTTTTGCGTACCTTCTATCGCGAACCTCTGGCCCCGCCGTTGGTTCCCGCCCGGGCCTGGCAATAACCACCTAGACGGGATGCCCGGGTACACGGGCGAGTACCTGGACGGTTTTCATAACAAGGTCACCGTGTGGGCCGTTTCAAATCCTTACCAATCAAATCACGAACCCGCGTCACTGCACGACAGGGCACCCGGTTACGGTATTGTCCGGTTTGACAAGAAAAAACAAAAAATAACAATGGAATGTTGGCCCAGGTATTCCAATCCAAAAGAAAATGGCAAACAATATCCCGGATGGCCAAAAACCATTAGCATGGAAAGCAACTATGGCCGTAAAGCCTTTGATTTCTTACCCTTGATAAAAACCAAGGGGCTGGAACAACCTCCTGTTATGCTGCTTATCAAAGAAAGCGACAGCAGCTTGGTATACGCCCGGAGGATGAAAAGCCAAAATTTCCGCGCCAAAATATTTGAACCGGGAAGCTATACCCTCGTGATTGGTGAACCTGGCACCCACCGGATGGACACCTTGAAAGGTATAAGGCCCTCGCTAGAAGAAGTAACCCTAACATTTGAACAGTAAGAACAGCCCCGATGGAAATCATTCAGATAACAGACATTCATATTGGCCGCGAAAATGAAAACCCTTATAATATTGATGTACGCGGGCATTTCTTGGCCATCTTGAAAGAACTACAAAATGAAAATTTTGATTTTTTAGTTATCTCCGGCGACTTGTGCTTTCGCGACGCGGACAAGAATATCTACCAATGGATTAAAAACGCTACCGGAAAACTGGGAAAACCCTGTTACCTGGTACCCGGGAACCATGACTCGGCTGTTCCCATGGCCACGGTTTTCAATGCACGGGAACAATTAAAAAACGGGGGTTTATACCATGAACTTGTTCAAGACGATTTTTCAATATTTTTTCTCGACAGTGGGCCGGGAAGCATATCGAGTGAACAACTATACTGGCTTGAAAATCGTCTAAGTGGCTTGGACCAAGACGCGTTCATTTTCATGCACCATCCCCCGTGCCTGGCCAACGTGCCCCACATGGACAACCAATATGCCCTGGAAAACCAGGAAAAAATCCTGGAGTCGTTCCAATCCTTTTCAGGACAAGTGCATGTTTTTTGCGGGCATTACCACGTGCACAAAACAATTTGCCTTAACAATATCACGATCTTTATTACCCCTTCGCCCTTTTTTAACCTGCGGGACGATATAGAAGGTTTTGAAATTGAAAACCACCAGCCCTGCTACCGAAAAATCACGATTGAAAAAGGAAAGTTGATGACTTCGGTAAAATGGATCGGGTAAAAGGTACCCACGGTGAAAAAAATGCTTGATTTATAAAAATTTCCGAATAGAAAAATAGTTTGGTTTATTTAAGTATTCTTTATATTTTTGAATAAAGATTTTTAAAAGCATGTTACTGGAAAAAGAAAAAATACGCCGCATTATTCGTGACCATAGAATATCCTCTTTCAAAGAAAAGGACGAGGACGAACTGATAAATATTTTTTTCGAGACCTTTTCGGAGTTGAACCGGGAGCAAGAAAACAAGATGGCCACGAAAGAAGATATCCGGATGCTCGTGCAATTCATGGACAAGCGTTTTGAAGCAGTTAATAAGCGTTTTGAAGCAGTTGACAAGCGCTTTGAAGACATGCAAAAGAACATGGACAAACGTTTTGAATCCATCAACAAGCGCTTTGAAGACATGCAAAAGAACATGGACAAACGTTTTGAATCCATCGACAAGCGCTTTGAAGACATGCAAAAGAACATGGACAAACGTTTTGAATCCATCGACAAGCGCTTTGAAGACATGCAAAAGAACATGGACAAACGTTTTGAATCCATCGACAAGCGCTTTGAAGACATGCAAAAGAACATGGACAAACGTTTTGAATCCATCGA
>CAZKIR010000181.1:0-7740 GCA_964552835.1 uncultured Bacteroidales bacterium | reverse complement strand
TACGGGGCAGCCCGGCATTTGTTCAGGCCTGGCATGGATTTTTACCGATATACCCGGTATGATGAATTGACCCGGCAAGAACAAGATTTCGTGAAACGCTTGGGCTATCGGTCCTTGTTAAACTTTCTAAACCCTTTTTTCATTGGCATAAGGAACTTTAGGTTTTCCAAACAAACCCGTTTTAACCTTGGCATGGGGTATACCATGGCCCCTTTTGGCGATTTTATGGATGAAAACCTTTGGATAAAGCATGGAAAGGTAAATATGGCTTTATATGCCAGGCAGTTCCAAAACCATGAAAATTGGTTTCACGGGGGCGGGGTTTCCATACATGATTACAAATTTTCCGAGAAATTTTATGCCAGTTTGGCCGGGCATTTCTGGCAACAGCCCCGAAATTTTGATTTCAATACTTCCCGGCATTTTACAGGAGGGGCCGTGGATGCCGATTTTAGCTATTTTTTCCTGAATAACCAAAGCCAGGCCCTTGAAGGTTTTTCCATTGACCTTGGATTGCTATACAAAACCAAAGGTTTCTTGCCCGAAGAACTTAACATGGAGAAGCACTTCGGGGTACGTCTCGGCACGACCTTGAGATTATGAGGATAAGATTATTGGCCATTGAACCATTGAACCATTTTTCCATTTTTGAACACGGGGAACACTGATGACATGGATTAAACAGCTCATCGCGGATTTTACCCGTGAAAACCTTGTCCAATCATACTGTTAAACAGGTACAAGCATGTTATTTTTCTTTTTTTTTACCAACTTTCCGTGGTCGCCTGTAATTTTTAACAAAACACGAATCATTCATCAGTATATTTATGCTGTTTATCCTCAAAATAATGCCATTCATCAAAAAACCTAAAATCATCTTGTTTTTTTTAGGGGGTTGTGTTTTTTTTTATTAGTTTAGCTTAAGAAAATTCACTTGTTATTATATGAGTTTTTCAAATTGAATAATAAATTAAAATTTCAACCATGTTTTATAAATTTATTAACCGCTTGGAACAAATGGATCAAATGATCCGGCAAAGAGGAACAGGCAACGCCAATGAATTTGCCGATAAAATTGGAATTAGCCGAAGGCATTTATACAATTGGCTGAACGAGCTAAAAAACTTGGGTTTGGATATTGAATACGATCGGGAAAGTGAAACATATTGTTATAAGAAAGAATATAAAATTCGTTTTAATATTGATATAGAGGAGCTTAGTGAGGCAGAGGCAACATATAACACCGGGGGGTTTCAGGATATTTTGAAGAAACATTTTATTGTGCAATAGAATTGCACAAATGGAGGTTATTTTTGGAAGCCATGTATGAAATAAAATATTTATGAGATATTTAGCAAAATTAAATCATTTGTGCAAAACATACCAAACCCATAACAATCATCTGGTTGCTTTAAATGATATAAGTTTTAATGTTGCTAAAGGCGAGTTTGTTTGTATCATGGGGCAATCAGGATCGGGTAAATCTACTTTATTAAACATTATAGGCTTATTGGATCATTACGAGAAAGGCAATTATGAACTAAATGGGTTGCTTGTTAACGAGATTTCTGATAACGAAGCGGCTGCCATCAGGAATAGCTTAATTGGATTTGTTTTTCAATCTTTTCATTTGATACACCACAAGAATGCTATAGACAATATTGCATTACCCCTTTTATACAGGGGATATGACCGAAGGAAAAGAATACGGAAGGCGGGAAAATATTTAGATATGTTCGGGTTAAAAGAATGGGAAAAGCACAAGCCTAACGAACTTTCTGGTGGCCAAAAACAAAGAATCGCGATCGCCCGGGCATTGGTCACCGAACCAGAATTGATTTTAGCCGATGAACCGACCGGGGCACTTGATTCGAAGACCTCCCATGAGATCATGGAGATATTAAGGGACATAAACAATGATGGCAAAACCATTATCATGGTTACCCACGAGAAGGAAATGACAAAATATGCTTCAAGAATCCTTACATTAAAAGATGGGGAAATAGAATCGGACGTTTATCAAAATCAGTTGGTTTACAATGAAATTGCAGTTAATTAGAGAATATGTAATCGAGATTATTCAATCGTTAAAAGCACATAAGATACGCACTGTTTTAACTGCTTTTGGGATATCTTGGGGTATATTTATTTTAATTGTTTTGCTGGGAATAAGCGGTGGGGTGAAAGACGGTGTTTTTAATTTATTCAAAGGGTTCACCAAAAATGCAGTCTGGTTCCATGGAGGCAATACTGAAGTAAACAGCAGTAAGCGGGAATCAGGTAAAAACATCCAATTCTCTATGAAAGACATAAATAATATTACCAGGCAAAACAATCAAATTCTCCAAATTTCACCTGAAATAAAAAATGTCGGTACGCCTGTTTTTTTTAATAGCGAACAAATGCATGTAAATATCAAAGGTATAAGTAACCAGTATTTTCAATTGAAAAGTCTTGATTTGGAGGCTGGCAGGCCGTTTAACAACAAGGATATTAAAAACAATCGCCATGTTGCCGTTATTGGTGATCGGGTTAAACAAGATTTGTTGAAAAATACCGATCCCATTGGCCAGGACATTATCATTGAAAATTGTTATTACATGATTATCGGGGTATTAGATAAAGAATCTTTTTTTGCCATGAATGAACAGAATTCAGTCTTCATCCCGCGGACTACCTTTTCCAAAACCCTCAGGGTAGCAGATAAATTTAATTCATTTGGAATAACCATTAAAGGAAATAAAACTAAACCGATAATTAACCGTGTAAAGGGTTATCTGGCCCGTGAATATAACTTCCCTCCTTCGGATCAATCTGCCCTGTACATAGTCGATTACAAAGAACAGTTGACAATGTTTTCAAAATTTTTCAACGGCTTTAATCTTTTTCTGGTTTTTGTCGGCTGTTGTTTTTTATTAAGCGGTATTATCGGGGTAAGCAATATCATGTATATCGTTGTAAAAGAACGCACGTATGAAATTGGCATAAAAAAGGCCATTGGCGCCCCCGCGTCAAAAATATTAATGGAATACATCCTTGAATCGGTAATATTAACCGTGTTGGCCGGCATCGCGGGTATAATTTTAGGAATAGGGGCCCTTAAAATTATCAATTTGTTACTGGCAGAATATAGTTCAGATAAACAATTAATAACCAGGACAATAATTGAAACGAGGTATGTTGTATTGTCCGTTATGTTGTTATCCTTTTCCGGATTTATAGCAGGTGTATTTCCTGCAAAAAAAGCAGCGGAAGTTAAACCAGTTGAAGCGATACAAGCTTTATAGGCGGGTTTGGAGCATTTAATAAAGCAATAAGCAATGAGAAAAATTATACCAAATATAATCTTATTAACTTTATTCCTGGGGGTTGTTGGTTTTATCGTCTATACCCAGGTAAAACATAAACAAGAAGTTCCTTTTTATTTGACCGGAGAGCCATTTATGGGAAATATTAAGATAAAGCGGCAAATAAAGGGAAATATTATTCCCGCCGAGGAAATCAAAGTAAAATCAACGATTAACGGGAAAATTCAAAAAATTTTTGTTGAAGTAGGCAGTAAAATTCAAGAAAGTGATAAAATTGCCCTTATAAAAAACTTGTCCGAACCCCTAGAGATAGAAAACCTTAAGTCGGTAGTAAAATTAAAAGAAATACAATACAAGCTTGCTTTACAGGAATACGAACGAGAAAAAGGATTGTTTGAAAAAAGATTGACCCCGCGATCAGATTTTGAGAAGTTTGAATCTTCTTATAAAAGAGCCAAACAAAACCTGAAAAGTGCCAAGAACAGATTACAGATGACCACAACAGGTTTGATCGCTACCGAGAAAGAATTGTCAAACATTGTTTATGCCCCGTCTACCGGGATAATATATTCACTTAATGTAAAAAACGGGTACCCGGTAATTAAACAAAATAATTATAACGAAGGTACCACCATTGCCACTATAGCTAACATGGATTCAATGATATTCATGGGAGAGATTTTTGAAAAGGATTTGAATGTTATACACGAGGGAATGCCATTGTCAGTAGAAACCCATGTCTTAAAAGACACCGTGTTAAATGCTTTTGTTACAAATATTTACCCGAAAGGAAGGGATGTCAATGGTATCATTAAATTTCCTATTGAAGCAGTGATCAATTACAAGGGTAATAATTTATGGGGTGGGGTGAACGCGAAAGCAATTGCTATTATTAATCGAAGCGACAGCGTATTGACCCTTGAAGAAAAATACCTGATTTATGAAAAAGATAGCTGTTACGTGTGGAAGAAAAACAATGAGGGTGCTTATAAGAAAACAAAAGTGGAGGCAGGTTTGTCCGATGGCCTAAAAACTGAAATTATCTCGGGGTTAAATGTAAATGATAAATTAAAACTACCTGAATAAAAATATAAGCTATAATAACCCTAAAATCTATTTATATGACTAATTTCAAATATATTGAGCGGTTAAAAAGGTTAAATTACCTGGTTCAACTAATAGAAAATGAAGGTACGGGTACGGCTGGTGATCTTGCTGATAAATTTGAGGTTTCCCGTAGGACAATATTCCGGTATATTGAAGAATTGAGGGGTATGGGCGCTGATATTTCCTATTCATACACTAAGAACTCATTTATTTTTAAAGAATTTTTTAATTTTTTCGAAAATATTTCATAGGGTGACATGAATTGGCACGATGTGGTTTTATCTTTGAATTGTAAAACGTGTAAATCTAAAATGCATTTACTATGAAAAAATTGTTTATTTTAACTTTTTTTATCGGTTTTTGTCTATTCGTGGCCATGGCTCAAAACCATCAAATTGAAAAAGACATTAGGCATTTGTTGGAAGTTAACGGCTCCAATGAGCAATTTGAAATGGTTTCTCAACAGCTTGTAAATCAGTTTAAAATGCAAAACAGCGGTGTGGAAGATAGCGTGTGGGCGAGTGTCAAAGAGGATGTAATACAACCTGCATTCAAAGAATTAAATGAAAAAATGGTGCCCATGTACAAGAAGCACTTTACACGTGATGAAATAAAAGACTTGATTGTATTTTATGAATCAGAAACCGGGAAGATGCTCGTTAAAACCCAGCCCTTGATACAGCAGGAGATCATGCCATACTCCCAGAAATGGGGCCAGCAACTGGCAACGGATATCCAGATGAAGATTAGCGGGTATTGATTTTTAACTTTTTAGTAAAGATTTAAAATATTGTCTCAATAGGCGCCAAAAGGGACAATTAATAACTAATATTATTCTTTAACCTTAAAAATTAAAAAATTATGGAAACAAAAAGTTTGAGTTTTGAGAAAATGGAGATGTTAAATGGGGGAGCTGTTGCTACTCCATATAGTGACATTCCGAGAAATGATATACAGGGCGCTAGTTATTGGTTGGAAGTAGGATGCGTAGCTGGAGGAATAGCTATGGGGGCTTTAACTGGTCCAGCTGCAGCACTAGCTGGTTCACTAGCTGTTCATGCATGTTTAGGTTATTTTTTAAGTAAAGCTCATTTAAAGTAAATTAAGCTTTTGATTGCAATCTAGAAGTGCCATCTTTAATGATGACACTTCTTGTTAAATTATTTTTCATTATGAAATACCTTAAATCCACTAATGGCAAAATTCTAATATTTGAAGAACAAAGCTTTTTATATATAAATAATACTAAACAACCAGAAAAACCTATAATCTATTTGGCAATTTTTTGGATAGTCATTGCCACGATAGGTATATATATAAAAATAGAAGAAACAGATTATGTTTTCTTAATATTATATTTAATTTTAGTTATAATTTGGGTTTTTCACTTAATTAATATTTTTATCCAAAACAAGAGGATATATGAGGATAAATACATTGACTATAATCAAGTTAACCATATAACGATTCGTAAAGACAAAAAAAAAGAAATGCTTATATTATCAATAAAAAAACATAATATAGTATTTAAGGCTAAAAAAGTAAGTGATGACTTAATAAATTATTTAAACAAAAAGAATATTTCAATTAAATACGAATATTCTTAACTAATACTTTCAAGCCCCCTACTTAAAACATCTTTAATTAGTGTATATTAAACAAGGTAGAAGATGAAAAGACGGGCTTGCCATTTATTTGTCATTTCTCAGGTGCTATCAAATTGCCCGGGTAAAAGATATGTATATTTCATGAGTTCGCGGGGTAATAATCCTTTGGGTTACGGCTTATTTAAAATGAAACCGGAAAACGAATTAATACTTTGAACACTTTATATCTATTGACTACCATAATATCAGCATTTGTTATACCGGACAGTATTGGATATTAATAATCAATTTGCTCAAATTTAAATTAAATATATGTATTATCTTTTATCACGGAACCTCTATTTATATTTTGCATTTGTTATTATGTTTTCATTAATAACAATAATTTCAAGCGAATATATTATTACTTCAGACATCTTTTATAATAGTTATTCAAATCAATTAACTCTCGATCAAATTAATAGTTTGCTGTTCTATAAAGAAAGATACGGGTGGATTTCCTATACATTAACTATTATTGGTTTTACCTTAAAGATTAATTTTGCTGCTTTTTGCATTTTTATTGGCGTATTTTTCACAAATCAAAAAGTAAAATACAAATCCATACTAAAAATTGTTTTGCTTGCCGAATTTGTATTTGTCATATATTCGGCCTTTCGGTTACTGTTTCTTTATTTAGGCGATTTCGAAACCATCGAGCAAATACGATATTTCCAGCCTTTATCTTTATTTAGCCTCTTTCAACCTGGCAGCATCCCGGATTGGTTCATATACCCTTTATCAATACTAAATGTAGCAGAATTAATTTACTGGTTTTTACTTGCCCTGGGTTTAAGGTATATCTTCAAAAGCAATTATCTTAAAAACTTGAAAACTGTTCTTACTTCTTATGGTACTGGTCTTCTGTTATGGATAGTGGTATTCGTGTTTATACAAGTATATTTTCTAAATCCCGGTGTTTAAAAAAGGATGTGTTATATGAGACGGACAGCGAGAATATCGGTAATCACCATATTATTAGTTTTTATTATATTAATTGTTGTAAAAATTGCTAAAGAGAAAGCTAAAAAAAACGAAATTTATAAGCAGGTAAATTTCATGCCTGAGTTTGATTTTCAGTATTTAGATAATACGGGCATGAAAAATAATAATATCGATTATGATGAAACTTTGATAATCAATTATTTCAACACCCGCTGCGATTTTTGCTGCCATGAAATTAAAGATATTATTTCTCATGAACATTTATTTTCAAAATCATACTTTTTACTGGTTTCAGGCCAACATGCCGATACGCTAATTGCATTTAACAAGGCCTTAAATATTGATTCTTTTCCTTCTATAAATATTTGCAAGGTAGATTACCTGGATTTTATTGAGAAATTTGGCGATGTAGTGCCACCTACAACATTTGTTTATGATTCAAATAAGCGCCTGATCAAAAAATATAAAGGACAAATCCGTGCGCCTGTAGTTGCTGATGACATAAAAAAGTATTACACGAAAATCAATGAAGAATTTAGATGAAAACAACAATAACCATTACCCTAAATGAATTGTTGGGTGCCATACACGATAAGCATATGGTATTGTCCATGATCGTAATACCAATTGTCCTGTTTTCTTTGATATTTTCCATTACCGAAAACATAACAAAATCACGAAACGAAAAAAGCCATGAGATTTATGAAAACGCGAAATAATATCAAAAGGTATAA
>CAZKIR010000180.1:6315-7743 GCA_964552835.1 uncultured Bacteroidales bacterium | reverse complement strand
GTCCTTTGGTTTAAAAAGCACGAAGCTCTCGAAGATAATTCGCTTTGCCTCCATATTGAATTTAAAACAGGAAAGAAGATATACTCTAATCCTCTCGGGCAAGCGAAGGATATTAAAGATTTTGTAATTGAGACTGAAGATGAAGGCCAGCCAGAAATTACCTTCCCGAACGGAAAAATGATGGTTTCATCCACTTCCCATTATTTGATGTGGTTACCTCAAACATTTCCTGATAGTATAGCCGTTTCTTGGGATTTTAAACCTCATAACGATGATGGTTTGGCCATGTTTTGGTTCTGCGCGCATGGCAGGAAAGGTCAAGATTTGTTTGATAAGCGATTAATGACCAGGTCCGGCAATTACCCTCAATATCATAGCGGTGATATGAATGCATACCACGTGGCTTATTTTCGCAGGAACCCCTGGGACAAACCACATATAAATACCGTTAATTTTAGAAAAAGTTATGGCAATGAACTTGTTAAACAAGGCCCCAATCCAATTCCAAATATGAATGTGGAAAAGGTGAAAAACAGTTTGAAAGAACCTTACCGTATTAAAGTTATCAAATGCGGTCCACATGTTCGTGTAAAAATTAATGACTTATTAATATTTGATTGGAAAGATAATGCACCTTATGAACCCGGTAAAATCGGGTTCAGGCAAATGGCCAATTTAATTGGTGAATATTCAAACCTTGAAGTCCATAAAGTAAAAATGGTCGTTAAATAACGGGTATGTTTGCTGCCATTATTGATCGTTATGATGTTAAATTACTTGTCCAGATATAGCGGGATAGGGCTTGTTGGTTTTTAAAACCCGGTAATGCAGGGAGTTGGAATCGTCCGATGGGCATAGGTGTATCTGGTATATTTTTTTTATATTTGAATGGAAAATTGTAAGGGTAACTTGAATTAATAATGTTAAAAAAAGAAGATGAAAACAATTCGATTCGTGATCTTGATGGTATTGATACCAATAATTGTGTCATCGCAAGAGGAAAATAAAAAATTTATATTTGATAACTGGCCTGAAGACAAATCGCCCGAGGAAATCGGGGTTCTCGTCACAAAAGAATTTTTAAATTCGGATCATTCATTCTGGGGCAGGCACCCTGATCCGAAATTGGATGAAAAAGTAACAATGCTAACTTACCCGGATGTTTGTACCTGGCTGGGTGGTATCTGGTTTGCAAAAGCCTCAGATAATGAAAGGTTATTAAGTCGATTAGAGGAAAGATACATGCATTTGGTTGAAAACGAAAAGCATTTGCTTCCACCGCCAGTGCACGTTGATAATAATGTATTTGGCGCTTTGTCTTTGGAATTGTATTTGAATACAAGAAAACCTGAATACCTGAAGAAGGGGCTAAAATACGCCGATACACAATGGACGCTGCCTGACAATCCTGATAAAGATCAAAAAGAA
>CAZKIR010000180.1:5318-6305 GCA_964552835.1 uncultured Bacteroidales bacterium | reverse complement strand
CTCGTTTATGGATAGATGATATGTTCATGATTACAGCCGTTCAGGCACAAGCATATCGGGCTACGGGCAACGAGAAATATGCCGAGCGCACCGCCAAAGAAATGGTATTATACCTGGATGAACTGCAACTTGATAAAGGATTGTTTTACCATGCCCCCGGCGTACCATTCGCGTGGGGTAGAGGTAACGGATGGATGGCTGCTGGCTTGTCAGAAGTGCTTCGATTTATACCTAGCGACAATAAGTATTATGATGAAATAATGGAAGGATACCTGAAAATGATGGAAAGTCTTTTACATTATCAGGCCGAAGACGGGATGTGGCGTCAACTGATTGATGATGAAGAGTCCTGGAAGGAAACATCTTCAACGGGGATGTTTACCTACGCCTTTATTACAGGCGTGAAAAACGGTTGGCTGGATGAAGAAAAGTATGGATCTGCCGCACGAAAAGCATGGCTGGAATTAACATCTTACCTGAATGATGATGACGAGTTAACGGATGTTTGTGCAGGAACAAGTATTAAAAATGACCGTGATCATTATATGAACAGGCCAAGGATTACGGGTGACTTGCATGGCCATGCACCTTTGTTATGGTGTACGGCCGCGTTGCTTCGATAAAATATTTATCTTGGTGTTTTATCCCGAACTTGCTAAAACAATCATGTAGGTTTAAAACAATTCATAAAACTAAATAATAGGTTAAGGTCAGACATGCAGCATTATTCTATTGCATGTCTGTTTATTTTTTTGGAAGGTTAACTATATATAATATTAAAATTAAATTAATGAAAAATGAAAAAATTTATAAAGATTTTATCGGTACTGTTCGTTTTATTGTTATTTCTTTCAGCAAACGCCCAGCAAAAATATAGCTTCATAGGTGATAAACAACCCTTTCGCGTGGGAGCGTATTATTATCCCGAACATTGGCCCGAGAACCAATGGGAGCGGGACATAAAACGAATAGCTAATTTGGGGTTTG
>CAZKIR010000180.1:4510-5308 GCA_964552835.1 uncultured Bacteroidales bacterium | reverse complement strand
CATTATGCAGAATTTGCCTGGAGTAAGCTTGAACCCAAAGAAGGAGAGTTTGATTTTGATTGGTTAGACAGGGCCGTTAATATTGCCGAAGAAAACGGTGTAAAAGTTATATTATGTACACAATCATGCACACCACCTGCCTGGCTCGCTGTTAAACTCCCGGAAATATTGCTAGAGGATGAACATTATCAACGTCGTGAGCATGGGATTAGAGCTAATATGTCGTTTGCTTCAGACACTTTTAGATATTATGTAGAAAGAATGACCAGAAAAATTGCTGAACATTACGGCAATCACTCCAATGTCATTGGATGGCAATTACATAACGAACCATATGGCCATAAGGATTATAGCGAGGCATCTCAGGAAAAATATAGAATATGGCTTGAGAATAAGTACCATTCCATTGATTCATTGAACGAGATTTGGGCAACTGAATTTTGGAGTCAGACCTATAATAATTTTAATCAGATAAGAATCCCCAGGTCAGGGTTTGGTACTAATCCAACACAATTATTGGATTATCAACGATATAATGCTGATATGGTAGCTGATTTCCTGGATTTTCAGGCATCCATCCTTAAAAAACACATTTCGTCAGAGCAATGGATTACCACAAATTATATTTCGCATATTGAAGGTGCAGATGCCAGACGAACCAATGAACTTGATTTTAGCTCTTATACTGCCTATCTGGTATATGGCGAACATAATATTGGTGATAAAGGGTTTCGCATTGGGTGGCCGCAGGGCATTCATTTCGGTGCCGCTTTTTATAAACCCATAGGTGGAATAACT
>CAZKIR010000180.1:0-4500 GCA_964552835.1 uncultured Bacteroidales bacterium | reverse complement strand
TATTATGGAATTGCAACCAGGCCAGGTAAACTGGGGCGAAATAAATCCGCAGGTAATGCCTGGTGCTGTTCGCATGTGGATATGGGACGCTTTTGCCGCAGGCAACAATTATGTTTGTACCTACCGGTTTAAACAACCTTTATTCGGATTCGAGCAATTTCACCACGGTATTTTGAAAACAGACGGGGAAACCCTTTCACAAGGAGGAAAAGAATATGTTCAGTTTATTGAAGAATACAACAATATTAAAAATGAGCTTGATAATGATGCAGAACTACCAGCTCACTTAAAAGAGATTAATACTGCCATTTTGTGGACCCATGATAACCGATGGAATTTAAACATTGATAACCGTACCTCAAAATGGAATACCATGCAGGAGCTGTATAA
The DNA here is from genome assembly GCA_964552835.1 of uncultured Bacteroidales bacterium. GTDB lineage: Bacteria > Bacteroidota > Bacteroidia > Bacteroidales > CAYFUP01 > CAZKIR01. Next base: position 4,110 of record CAZKIR010000180.1, on the reverse strand, counting down.
ATATTTTGATATAGCCAGAAGTGTTGGCGCCCCGATAGAACTTGTTGACAAGAACACCCCTCTTGATGAATTTAAAGTATTGATTGTACCCGCGTACCAAATACTTGAAAAAGAAACCGTGGACAAGTGGGAACAATTTGTCGAAAATGGGGGTTCGCTGGTATTGACATACCGTACAGGTATAAAAGACAAAAACAATCATCTTTGGGAAGGCCGCTGGGCCGAACCGATCAATGATTTGATTGGCGCTAATATTGAATTTTACGACCTGTTGCCCAATGATGTGTCTGGAGAGGTAAGCTATAATGACGATACATTCAAGTGGGAAATATGGGCTGATATTTTGTCTCCAGGGAACAATACCGAAGTATTGGCCACCTATGCCGATCAATATTATAAAGGCAAGGCAGCCGTGGTGTCCAGGAAAATAGGCAAGGGCACCGTAACGTATATCGGGGTTGCCACGAAATCCGGTAACCTCGAAAAAAACATAATCCGTCAGGCATACCGGGAAGTGTCTGATCAAATTTTCGATTTGCCTGTAGGGGTATATGTTCACTGGAGAGATGGAATTTATGTTGCTGTCAATTATTCTTCCCGGGTACATGAGTTGGATATCAATGAAAAGCCCAAGTTCTTGCTTGGCACGAAAAAAATAGCGCCTGGTGGGGTTTGTATATGGAAGTAAATCATGGCCTAAAGAAAATGCAACGATGCCAAATACCCTTTTAACAGTGCATTAGCTTATAGTATTCAAGTGGAAAAGGGTCGATTTTTAACAGAATATTTCGACATTTCAATAAAATTGTTACTTTAGCACACGTTTTTATTAAGTTTTGAGCATTAAATTAATTATTATAAAAAATGAATCTAGACAAATACATCGTAGCGGGTTACTTATTGCTGGTTGTACTGGTAAGTATTATTTCAATAAGAAAGAATATAAAAAGCAGTGCCACTGATTTTATGACGGGAGGGCGCCACCTTCCCTGGTGGAAAACTGGTATGACTTTGATTGCCATGATGTTCGACCCGGGCATCATGGGCATCTCTTCCCTGGCGTTTGTATGGGGGTTTTACGTGGTACAATGGAATGCCGTGAACATCTGGATTACTTCCTGGTTTGCCGGTATGTTTATTATTGGCATCTATTGGCGCAGTAAAATTGTAACTACCCCCGAGTATCTTGAAAAACGATTTAACTCATTTACCAGGGGGTTCTTTTCCATTATCATGACCGTTATGTTAATTAGCCTGTTAGCCTACGCGGTTTACATGGGCGGTGTATTGCTCAACCGCTTCCTGGGATGGCCTATTTGGTTAAATATTAGCTTGTTACTTCTTATCACGAGCTTCTACGTCATTTTTGGCGGGCTCAAAACCATGCTGTTCATGGATGTGTTACAAGGTATACTCCTGTTGGCGACATTATTTACGGTGGGCATAGTAGGTTTTGTTTTACTGGATGGATTTGAAGGCATACGGGCGCTTGAATTAGTGGGAAAGGGTGGGACCCCCTTGAACAGCCTGATACCGCCTAATGACTGGGACCTGAATTCAGGGGTCTATTATCCCTTGCCCGGGGTCATATCTTTTGCAGCTATAGCAGGCCTGTCCTGGATTATATGTAATTTTAGCATGGCCCAGCGTTTATTGGCCGCGAAAGATGAAATCAATGCCCAGAAATCATTGATCATGGCAGGGGTATTTAATGTATTTGTCATGTTCCTGGCTTATTGTGCCGGCGTAGCGGTTAGGAAGCTAATCGCTGACGGGATGATGCCCGAGATGAAACCTGATGAGGCATTTATTGAGTTGTTGCTCAACTATTTCCCTGTTGGCGTACGCGGGCTTCTTGTTGTTGGGCTTATCGCGGCCCTGTTGTCAACTATAGATGGGCTTATCGCGTCTTCTGCCTCCCTTTTGACCCATGATTTTTATCACAAACACTTAAGAAAAAGGGCTTCTGATAAACACTTGAAAAATGTTACCCGGATCGTGCAGGTACTTGTTGTACTATCCGTTTTTCTTATTGTCCCTTCCTTTTTATCAGATGGCGAAACGGCTGGCAAAACCCCGGCTTACGAGTTGGTCCAACGTTTTTTAGGGAATATTTATAGTGTACTTATCGCGATTTATCTATTGGGCATCATGTTTAAGCGGGCTACAGCCAATGCTTCATTAATAGCAATGATTGTTGGCGTTGCCATGGGTTTTACCCTGGACCTGACTACCGAACTAAATTTTGCTTTTATAGGTACGCTCCAGTTTATCGTGGTGATGGTATTTGCCCTTTGGTTTAGCCGGTTTGAAACCCGTAAAACAGATGCCGAACTGGAAAACCTTACCATTTGGACCCTGCCTGATGTCAAAGGCCCGTGGATAGGGCTTAAATCCTGGCCAGGCCTCAAGTACTGGGCCATTGGTTTGCCTGTATTTTGGGCCGTAGTGACTTTGCTTTGGGAATGGTACATGAAAAACATATAATTTAATATTTTATGAAACCTTATACATACACTAACGACAATAATTCGGTCATTATTAATAACACCCGATTGCCCAAGGACTGGAGCAATTATCTTTGGAGTGAACAAGGGTATATAGGTAGGTTTACCCAAGCCGGCCATGGCGAAAGTTATTACATTGACGGGAAAGCCAACTTGTGCGAACTCAACAGCAATGAAACACGCTATCTCTATTTCAGGGATGAGGGAACAAAAAAATGTTGGAATGCCGGGGAGTCTCCCCTGATGGAACCCGTTGAGGAGTTCCAATGCGAGCATCATATAGGCTATACCAAAATACGTTCAAAGAAAGATGGCATTGCCATTTCGGTCACGTATTATATTCCTTCAGAAGGTTTTCATGAAGTATGGGCCATAGACATAAAAAACGAGTCTGATCAAGAGAGGGCTTTAAGTGTTTTTTCAGTCGTGGATTTCTATCTTGAAGGCTTTGATTATCCCCGGTATCATGAAATGCACCGTACCATAAATGCCGGTTTTGATGAAGAACTAAATGGTGTGTTCTGTAGCTCAAAACATCGCTATGCGCCTCATGCAAAATATAATGGGTTTATAGCCAGCACCGAAAAAGTATATGCTTCCGATGCCCATTTAAAAAAGTTCCTGGGGGGCACGGGCTCTTATGCCAGGCCCCTGGGGCTGCTTTCAGGAAAGGATTGCACCGGAACCCGCCGCGCATGTTACGATATTGGCGGGGTGTTGCAGCATAAAATCAACCTTAAACCCGGTGAATCAAAAAATATAAATATCGTCTATGGTTTGGCCGATGCGATTAGTGAGGCCCGGCAAATAGCAAAACAATTGTCCCGGGCAAATGAAATGGACAATATTTTAAAAGATACGGTAGATAAGTCTTTGGAAAAATATTCCGCGTTGTGGTGCCAAACGCCAAACGAGCGCATCAACCGTATCATGAACAACTGGTTGAAGAAACAGGTTGATTTTTGCATCGTGGGCAAAAAAGGGGTACGCGATAATTCCCAAATCGCGTCAGCATTGTTAATGTACCGTCCGGAAATAGCCCGGCGCGAGATACTTGAAATATTAAGGCACCAGTACCAATCCGGCAATGCCGTGCTAACCTGGTTGCCCCTGGATGATACCCGATATTCCGACCAGGCTTTTTGGATCGTATGGGCCATTACTGAACTGATAAAGGAAACAGGGGATTACACGGTACTGGATACAGACGTGGAATACCAGGACGGTGGTTCGGGGACCGTGATGGAACACGTGAAGGCTGGCATACAGCGCTTGTTGGATGACCGGGGCAAAAACGGACTGGTAAAAATTTACTATGCCGACTGGAATGACGCGTTAAACATCCTTGACGATGACGAGGCGGAATCCGTGATGCTTACCCACCAGTTTTGCCTGGCCATGTTAGAAATGGCAGAAGTTTGCAAACGTGTTGGCGACGAGGAATATGTGCAATTCCTAAACGAAAAATACCAGGAGGTAAGGGCAGCTATTAATGAAAAAGCCTGGGATGGTGACTGGTACTGCAGGGTATTGTCTGATAAAGGCAATGTAGGGGGCAAACAATCCGAAGGCAGCTCGATTTACCTTAACCCCCAGGTTTGGG
>CAZKIR010000179.1:0-7751 GCA_964552835.1 uncultured Bacteroidales bacterium | reverse complement strand
CATGTTCGACGAAGTCGTTAAAAAACTGGATCAAATACCCGAGATTGTTGAATGTCATTACACCACGGGGAATTATTCTATTTTCGTGAAAATTTTTGCCCATGACAACAGCCACTTGAAAGAAGTGCTTTCTGAAAAGTTGCAGGCATTGCCAGGCATTGCCAGGACAGAAACCTACATTTCACTGGAAGAAAGGTTTAAAAGGCATTTGCCTATCGAGTAACAAACCGCTGCCTGACCACTTCATACATTAATATCGAGGCCGCGGCCGACACGTTTAACGAACCGACCCGGCCTTCCATAGGTATTTTTAGTAAGCCGTCCACTTCGGAAAAAACACTGGACGAAACCCCTTTTTCTTCCGAGCCAAGAACAATGGCAACAGGACTAGTATAATCTATCTCGTGGTACAATTTACCGGCTTTTTCGGTGGCAGCATACACCAGTATCCCGCTATTTTTTATAAATTGAACTGCCTTTTTCATGCTTATTTCCCGGCATACTGGCAAATGGTGCAAAGCCCCTGCCGATGTTTTCATGGCATCCGCGTTCAGTTGCGCGGTTTCGTTAAAGGGAACGACCAGCGCATCGGCACCGGCACATTCTGCTGTACGTGCTATAGCCCCGAAGTTACGGACATCAGTTACCCGATCCAACATGACAATAAACGGGACACGCCCTTTTTCAAATAAAGTGGGGATTAATTGCCCCAGCGAGTGAAAAGAAATCGGCGATACCCTGGCCACGACGCCCTGATGGTTTTTCCGGGTAAAGCGATCAAGCTTTTCTTGTGGTACCAGTTGATATGGAATCCGGTACTCCTGGGCCAAAAAGCGCAATTCTTGCATGTTCTCGCTTTCACCCCCCTTCCTGAAAAAAATTTTTTCAACGTCTTTTCCCGATTTTACCGCTTCTAAAACCGGTTGCAAACCAAAAATTATGTCCTGTTGCTTGCTCTTTTCCATGGATATGCTTATTTTTCAAATTCATGTCAAAAGTAAAGAATTTAATGCTCCCTAACCTGAAAAATATATGAGAAAAAAAATCCTTGTCTTCTTTTCTGCCCTGCTCCTTGCATGCCCTATCCTGCCAAAGGACAAAGAATACACCGGCTCGATCCCTTTTGTCATCCTTAACAAGAAATTGCAGGAAACCTCCGGATTAGTATATTACCAGCAAACTTTATGGACTTTTAACGATAGCGGGGGCGAACCCGCTATTTACCGGGTACATCCTGAAACTGGTAATATCCTTCAAACTGTTCGCCTGGTGAACGCGAAAAACATGGATTGGGAAGACATCGCGCAAGACCATGGCCATTTTTACATCGGGGATTTTGGCAATAACTTGGGCAACCGGAAGGATCAGGTGATTTATAAAATCATGAAAAATGAAATCCCGCCTTCAGGAAATGTTAAATTGAAAGCCACGAAAATCCATTTTGATTTCGAGGACAGGCAAGATTATTCCATCTCATATAAAAAAACAGCCTTTGATTGCGAGGCCATGGTGACCTTGGGGGATTCATTGGTAGTAATAACGAAAAACTGGGACAACCAGATTGCCCGTTTTTACATTCTTGAAAACAAAAAAGGAAAGCACGAGGCCAGGTTGTTTCAAGAATTTAAGGCAGAAGGCCTGTTTACCGGGGCAGACTATAACCCCGCGACAAAAAGCCTGATTTTATGCGGTTATGGGAAAGAAGGCACTTTCCTGTACAATGGAATATTGGATAGGCAAGGTAGAAAAATACAAGCGAAAGGTTTACAAATCACCAAGTTTCCCTTGTTAAAACCTTTTCAAGTGGAAGGGGTATGTTTTGGAAAGGGGGACAAGATTTATTTATCCACGGAGAAAACCAGTTCAGGGCCAAGAATTTTTATCCTATCAATTCACCCCTAACCAGCAAACAGCAAAGCTGTAAAAAGAACAAAATCTTTACATGTTTCGCGATTTTCTTCTGGTTCTTTTTTATATCTTTGTTACACAATAAATCATACACCACATGGAACAACCAAAGAATGCTTCAAGACGAAATTTCCTGAAACTATCCTCCTTAGGTATTGCCGGTGGCCTTATAGGCAACAAGTTACACGGTGAAACCCGTGATGGCGAACCCGGCAAAGAAAAACCTGTTACCCGGATCCTGGGAAAAACAGGCATCGAATTGCCCGTGGTAAGCCTGGGCGTTATGCGGGTAGACAACCCCAAGCTGGTAAAACTCGCCCTGAACGGGGGCATGACCCACCTTGACACGGCTTACAAGTACCAAAACGGGCGTAACGAGAAAATGCTAGGGGAAATATTACAAGATTACGATCGGGCATCTTATACCATTGCCAGCAAAACCTACATGCCCCGCGACCGCTCAACGGGAAAGTTGACGGGGGAAGCCACGGCCGAATTGGTTTTAAAGCAACTTAACGAAAGCCTGGAACGCCTACAACTTGACCACGTGGATATCCTTTACCACCATGCCATCGATAACCGGGAAGCCACCCTGGACGGAGAAGTAATAAAAGGCCTTGCAGAAGCTAAAAAGCAGGGCAAGACAAAACATATCGGGGTATCCACCCATTCAAACGAACCAGAAGTCATCCAGGCAGCCATCGAGAGCGATATTTACGAGGTAGTGCTCACGGCCTATAATTACCTCCAACCCCATCACGAAGAAGTAAAAAAAGCCATTAAGGAAGCTAGCGCGGCTGGACTAGGCGTGGTAGCCATGAAAACCATGGCCGGAGGGTTCAAGGACAAGGAACGCGAACAGCCCGTGAACGCGACTGCTGCCCTAAAATGGGCTTTACAGGACGAAAACGTGCACACTTCCATTCCCGGGTGCACCAGTTTTGACCAAGTGGAAGAAAACCTGGCCGTGATGAAGAACCTGGAACTAACAGCCACGGAAAAAGAAGAGTTGGCCTCTCTCACGGATCAAAGGCTTTATTGCTCGGGCTGCCGCGAATGCGTGCCCCAGTGCAAAAAGCATTTGCCCGTCCCTGAAATCATGCGCGCCTACATGTACAATTACGGGTATGGCGATCCCAAGCTTGCCTACCAGGAAATTATGGAAGCCGGGATACCTGACGATCCTTGCGCCGACTGCACGGTATGCACGGTGCAATGTCCAGTGCAATTTAACGTGGCCCACAAGATCAGCGACATTGCAAGGCTAAAAAACGTACCATATGCCTTTTTAGGCTAACCAGAAAATTCATGCATACGACAGGCTAATATTGTAAACTACAAATTTGAACATATGAACCATCATTTTTTTTCATTTCAAAGTATACTTCTTCTTGTTTCCCTTAGCCTATTCCCGCATTTTAGGGTTTCAGCAAGCATTTACCCGGAAATAAAAGGCTGGAAATTAGCAGAAACCCCGGAAACCTATTCTCCCGGTGAATTGTTTACTTACATAAACGGGGCAGCCGACCTGTACTTGAGTTATCATTTCACGGAGCTTGAAGTACGTGAATACTTGAAAGAAGGGGCGGATGGTTATATCAAAGTGGAAGTATACGAGCACGAGGACGTGAAAAACGCTTACGGTATGTATACCCAGGAACGCCCTCTCATGGAAGAATACCTGGATATCGGGGCTCAGGCCTATACCATGGAAAAAGCCCTGAATTTTTTCACGGGCCCCTATTACGTGAAAATTTACAGTTACGCGGATGCAGAAAACCTGCAAAACACGATACAAACCCTTGGCGAAAAACTGGCCATGGCCCTGAACCCCGATCCCCGTTTCCCGAAAGCCCTGGACTTTTTTCCTTCCGAAGGCCTAGTACCTAAAAGCAAAACTTTTATATCAAGTAATTTTCTTGGGCATAACTTCTTGCATTCCGCTTTCCTGGCTAATTACAAACTGGGCGGTAAAAACACTAAAGCCTTTATTGTACAGGGTAATAGCCCGGAAGACAGCCAGCAAATGTTAGCAGCCTATTTCGAATTTGCCAAGGTGGACAAAAAAATACAAGAGGGCAAAACCTATCTTATACCCGACAGGTACAATGGAGAATTACACGCGGTACTACAAGGCAATTACATAGCCGGGCTCATGACGGCTGACAAAGAAAAAGCAAAAAACATGCTGGACGGCATCCTGAAAAACATCAAAGAAAAATAACAAGTTGTGAAGTTTTTGGATCAAACCAAGAGATAAAGGCAGGTGGCAATTACCTGGAAACGATTCATCAAAGGGCTCATCTTCTGTTTTATAACACTTGTTTTAACGGGCTTAGTTTTACTTGTAATTTTCACCCCGCTTTTTCATCCAACCAGCCCGGGTAACTTAGCGAATGTGCCAAATCCAATCTTTCAGGGGGTGGGCCATGAAAGAAAAAACGGGCGGTTTTCGAAAGTATGCCAGGGGTTTCTTCTTCCGGGCCAAAGGCTTCAAAACACATGCTCCACCAGGGCTTGCCGTCCTTATCAACAAATGACAGTTCTACCTCGCACCCTCTCTCGGCTGGCTGATCGGGGATTAATCCAACAATCCCTTGATTATCAAGTGAAAAGCGGTACAAGAAACGTTTCTTGGCCACTTTTATCCAATGGGCTTCGGTTTGGGTTATTTCTTCTAATACCGGTATATCCTTATCATCTGGATAAAAACCCCATTTTCTCCAAGACGAGAGCTTTCCTTTGGTGCCCCCGGGCAAAAAGATGGTACCGTGTGTTTTTACCCGCTGTTTAATTTCCAAGCGGCCTTCCCGGGTTTTCACGCTGGCCTCGTGGTTACCAGGCAAGAAAAGGTAAAAATCTTCTCGCCAATCGCTTTCGAAACAATCACTTTCCCGGCCAAGAAACCAAGTTTTCATCTTTTCCGGCAAGTTGCCCTCGTAAAACCACCGTGTTTCAGTAGTAGATAAGTACATTATTTCAATCCTTTAGAGATGCCTTCTAATAACCCGAACAAAAATCCACCAGGATTTGTTTCCGGTTTGCACGGCTAATCCTTAAAAAACCCATTTACTAGGATAATAAACAACGGCAAACAGGGTATTGCTCACCGCGGCATGCGGGCCATGGTTGTACCCTTTTTTCAGGTATTGCTTGACCAGCGGGTGCTGCCGGGCATAATAAAAAATGGATTTGGTATGAAAAACCTTGTACATGATATGGATAGCTATCCCCCCTGCCAAAGAACCCAACAAAAAATCCGTGAACAGGTAAGGGGTAAAAGATAAGATAATAAACAAAACCATGGACAATATCTTGCTCCCCAAAGCCACCTGGTGCAATATATAAGATTTTTTGCCCCGGGGAACGGGAATGGTCAGGAAACGATAGCGAATACGGCTGAAAGGAAATCCGCTGCCCTGGTAATTCGTGGTTTTATGTAGATTAAAATGGTAAGGTTCACCGTCGGCCATCTCGTTCTCGTTAAAAAAATCGGGTTGTGTTTTGATAAAATCCCGAAAACGTTGCTTAGCTTGCTCCTTTGCTTTTTCCCGGGCTTTTTTTGTCCATTCGTAAATGTCTTTCAAGCTTTCTTCCTTGGCTTCCCATTGGTCAGTTTGGTCTTTATCAACAAATAGGCGTTGGTACAAACGATCATATTTTTCCCGCTTGGTATTATCGGATAGTACCTGGTATGCCTCGTTTATCTCGGTAAAAATTTCATGGGAATTTTTTTTCTTGCTTACATCGGGATGGTAGATCAAGGCCAATTGGTGATAAGCTTTTTTTACTTCGTTATCACTGGCTGAAGGGTAAATTTCTAATATCTTGTAGTAATTTTTTACCATTCCGGTTAAAATTCAATAACATCGCCGGTTTTTAGTAAATCCACTTGTTTAAAATGCCGGTAAAATATTGCTGCTGCCTGAAAGGCAGTACAATGGGACGGGTAAAGGTGCACGACCTCCTCTTCTTCAAAATACCCTATCACCTTCATCAAGGCCTCATCTACTTTTCGCGTGTGAAACCCCCCGGCCACGGCGTAAAGCCCGTTTTGCCCGGTAACATTCTTCGCATGTTCACAAATGTTCACGATCCCGGCATGCGAACATCCCGTGATAACGATAAGCCCTTTCGGGGAGGTAATGGCCAGGGCAGTGTCGTCCAGGATCATGTCATCTCCCTGGCCCGGGATATAGGCCGTTGGCCGGTGCTTTTCAAAATCGTTGGCACGGGGTATTTCACCCAGGAAAGTAATGGAATCAGAGAGTTGAACAGGACGGGTGGAAAGGCATAATTTATACTTTTTTTCCGCTTCTTTTCGCGACAAAGCAATTCCCTGGTATGACTGATCGGTTTTCCGGAGCCGGTTGGCAAATACCCCGGGATGCGCCACGAGTTCCTTATCACGCAAGTATGGCAAACCATCCCCGTGATCCCAATGGCCGTGGCTAAGCACTATTTTCTTTACAGGATCAAGTGATAGGCTTAATTTTTCAGCGTTTTTCAAGAACACGTCAGAAGCCCCGGTATCAAATAAAATGGTTTCATCCGCTTCTATCAAATAGGACAATCCATGTTCAGCAAACAAATGGGGCCCTGCTAAATTATCGGTCAGTACGGTTAGTTTTATTGCCATAGTGTTTAGTTTGGTTCCCGAAAAATTCCGGATCAGGGCATAGTTAAAAAGCCCATTAAAATGGACAAGCAGGAATGGTTAACATGTACAAAAGTATAGAAAAAATAGACAAAAACAACCCAGGTGGTTATTGCTGGCCCTTGTACAAGGGTAATTTCACGAAGAAGGTGGATCCTTCGCCCATCCTTGTTTCAAACCCGATTTGCCCGCCAATGCCCTCGATAATGTTCTTGGCAATAGCCAACCCGAGTCCCATGCCACTGGATTTCGTGGTAAAATTTGGCTCGAAAAGCCTATCGTGCAATTCCCTTGGAATACCAGTCCCATTGTCCGCGACATGCAGCACCGCTTCTTCCCCTCCTGTTTCAATGCAAAGGTTTACCTTTCCCTCCCTACCCTCTGGTATGGCTTGAATGCCATTTTTTATCAAGTTAGAAATAAGCCTTGCCAATTGCTCGCGGTCTGCATACACGGGAATATTCCCTTGCAAAGGTTCTTCAAATTCCAACCGGATATGGCTATAATTGTAATACAAACGGCAGGTATTCCTTGCAATCTCTACCAGGTTAAAAACCTCGTTACGTGCACCCGGCATCTTGGCGAAATTCGAGAAAGCCGTGGCAATCAAGGAAAGGTTATCGATTTGCTCGATGAGCGACCGGGATACCTTATGGAACAATTCTTCCAAATTGGGGCTACCGTCTTTCCAGGCCCGTTGCAAGTGCTGCACGCTCAATTTCATGGGTGTCAGGGGATTTTTGATCTCGTGTGCTATTTGTTTGGCCATCTCGCGCCAGGCACTTTCACGTTCAGAGCGGGCCAGCTTATCGGCGCTCCGTTCCAGTTCCTCTACCATACGGTTATAATCTTTTACCAGGCTACCAATCTCATCACTACTTTGGTAATAAATTTTCTTGTTTTTCTTGGTCAGGCCAATTTCTTGCAAACGTTCCTGGATTAGCCGCAGGGGCCTGGTTATCTGATTGGTGACCAATACCGCGATAAACACGGAAAACACGATAAGAAAAGCGTAAATATTAAAAATCGTTACTACCAGCCTGTAAATATCATGGGTAAGGGCGCTTTCACGCGTAAAATAAGGCAAGTTAAGGTACGCGAGCAAAGTATTGTCAATGTTCAGGAAAGGTACGTAAGCCGATAAGTAAGACAATTTTCCTATGCTTTCTTTATGGATAAAATATGC
>CAZKIR010000178.1:0-7779 GCA_964552835.1 uncultured Bacteroidales bacterium | reverse complement strand
ACACATTGGCTTTTATATCCTTGACGTGAGCGGTCACGGGGTATCTTCGTCACTTGTCGCGGTATCGGTATCACAGGTCATGCAACCCTCCTCGGGGCTCGTGGTTAAATCCCCCTTTCACGACAGGGGCAATAGCACGATCCTGTCCCCGGCCAAGGTATTAAATTACCTCGATAATCAATTTCCGTTGGAACGCTTTCAAAAATTTTTCACGATATTTTATGGCACCCTAAACATTCGTACTGGAAAAATAACTTATAGCTCTGCCGGCCACCCTTTTGGGATTATACTTGATAAAACAGGACAAATTCATCATCTCTTGAAAGGGGGGACAGTAATAGGGGTAAACGGATTGATACCATTTGAGGAAGAAACCGTGGACCTGCAGCCAGGTGAAAAATTAATATTATATACCGACGGGGTAATTGAATGTGAAAACGATACCGGAGAGATGTATGGAAAGAAACGGATGATTGAAGTATTGCAAGATAACGCGGGATTAGATGGAAACAGCTTGAAAATAGTATTGGAAAACGAATTAGAAAATTTTGCTAATTATGCCTTGCAAAAAGATGATATTAGCTTGTTGATCATCGAGTACAAGGAAAGCAATGAATAAGGGAAAAATGGACACACCGGGAATCAATCGGGAACCTGATAATAGGGAAAAGCCTTTGGCCTTGATGTTGGAACAAATACGTGAACCTGCATTGGTAGTTAGGCCTACTTGGGTCCATGATGAAATCGAAGACCTGGAAATATGCATGGGCAACAAGAAATTTTGGGGCCATGTCAAGCTAAGCCCTAAAAATTACCTTGACAAAAAGGCCTCCGAAGTATGGAAAAGTTTTAACGTGAAAAAATACAAGTGGAATTTACTGATCTATAATGCCATTGAATTAGAAGACAGCATCGAGGCCAACGAGGTATTTCCCGAGGTATCTTCCTTGTGGCTATCTTCTGTAGTTCCCTTGTCAAAAGAAGTGATAGTGCTCGTGTTTCGCTCCGTGTTGGCCAAGAAAAACAAAAAACAAGAAGGCAATTTTGGAGACGGGCTCTTTGAATTGCTGATAAACACATTGCCTAACACCATATTTTTTAAAGACCATAAAAACCGGTTTATAAAAGTTAACAGGCAAAAAGCCAGGGAGCAAAATACTACCCGTGAAGCCATGATCGGGAAAACCGACTATGATTTTTTCCCTGAAGAAATTGCCCGCCATGCTTTTGAAGATGACAGTTACGTGCTGGAAACCGGCAACCCCATCATAAACCGGGAAGAAAAAATAAAACACCACGATGGATCGGAGCACTGGGTGCTGGTAACCAAGTACCCCCGTTACGGCACGGAAGGGAATATTATTGGCACCATGGGAATTTCCGTGGACATCACCGCCCGAAAGAAAGCCGAAGAAGCCCTGCACGAGAGCGAGGAAAGGTACCGACTGGTGTCTGAAACAGCCCAGGAATTAATCGTTATCCAGGATATGAAAGGCAAGATTACATACGTGAACCACGCTGCATTAAAACTCTTGGATTTTGATTTTGACTACCTTCTTGGCAAAAAAATCATTGATTTAGTGGCCCCACGCGACAGGAAAAGAATAGAAAAAAACCAAAGGGCAAGGGCCGCGGGGGAGCAAGGAACGTTTTTATATGAAATCAACATCCTGAACAAAAAACAAGAAGAAATTCCCATTGAAGTTTCGACCGTACCGTTCAGGGCCAATCAAAACGATAAAAAAATATTGATCGTAGCCCGCGATATTTCAGGACGGATCAAGGCAGAACAAGCCATCCGCAAGAGCGAAAACCGATTGGCCTATGCCTTGAAGGCTACCAACGATGCCTTATGGGACTGGGACCTGCAAACTGGCAAGGTTTTCTTTAGCCCCAGGTATTATACCATGCTGGGCTACATGCCCGATGAATTTCCGGCGAGTTTTGAAAATTGGGAAAACCTTTTGCACCCGGATGACAAAGCAGAAACCAAGTCTGTTATTCAAGAACATATAAAAAACAAGAAGAGCAGTTTCCAGGTAGAATTCAGGGTAAAAACCAAAGCTGGAAATTGGAAATGGATACTGGGACGGGGTAAGGTAATGGAATGGGATAAAGAAGGCAAGCCCGCGAGAATGCTGGGCACACACATGGATATCTCGGATCGTAAAGAAGCCGAATTTAAAATTCAGCAAAAAACAGAAGCGTATGCCCGGCTGATGGAAGAATACCATTCACAAAACGAAGAATTAAGGGCAGCCATGGAAGAATTACAGCAAAATAACCAACAATTAAAAAAGACCTACAAGGAATTGCGCGCGGCCAAGGAAAAAGCACAAGAAAGCGACGAGCTAAAATCAGCTTTCCTGGCAAACATGAGCCACGAGATACGTACCCCCATGAACGGTATCCTGGGTTTTGCAAACTTGCTAAAAACAGAAGGGATCACGGAACCCCAGCGACAAAAATACATCCAGATTATCAACACCAGTGGCAAGCACTTGATGAAAATCATTGATGACATTATTGATATTTCCAAGATCGAGGCGAACCAATTAAAGATTTCCAAGAATGAATTTTGCCTTAACATGTTATTGAAAGAATTGCACGATTTTTTTCTTGAAGAGGCCGAACGAAACGAAAAAAAACATATTGACCTGGTTTTCCGAAAGGGACTGGATACGCCCTTTTCACGGGTTTATTCCGACCAGACCCGCTTACAACAAGTTTTGTCCAACCTTATAAACAATGCCTACAAGTTTACCCGCGAGGGGGAAATAGAATATGGTTACGAGCTGGTTAAAGAGGACGGGAAACAGCTCCTACGGTTTCACGTGAGAGATACAGGCATAGGCATCCCCATGCCAAAACAAAAAGTTATCTTCGAGCGTTTCCGGCAAGCCGATGAATTCTCGACCAAAAAATATGGCGGTACTGGCCTGGGCTTGGCCATATCCAAGGGAATCATCGACCAGTTGGGCGGGGATATTTGTTTTGATTCCGAAGACGGAAAAGGAACGACATTTTATTTTACCATTCCATACGTGCCTGCCGCACCCGCGAGAACAGATAAAAAAACTGTTCACGGGCACCAGGCCAGCCATTACAATTGGAACGGTAAAAAAATCCTCGTTGTAGAGGACAATACCATAAGCTACGAATTCACCAAAGAAATACTCCTGGCAACCGGGATAAAAATAGATTGGGCCGATAACGCGGATAAAGCCCTTCAGAAAGCAAGTGAAAAAGAGTATGACATCATCTTGATGGACATACAATTACCAGGGAAAAGCGGCTATGAGATCACGAAAGAACTCAGGAAGCAGGGGCTATCAACGCCTATTATCGCCCAAACGGCCTTTGCCATGGAGGAAGACCACCAAAAATCACTTGAACAAGGTTGCAATGATTACATTTCCAAGCCTATCGACAAAAACACTTTACTTGATAAGATAAATAATTTCATAATTAAAGAAAAATAAATATATTAGGGGCGCCAATACCCTTTAACCATGACCAAACAAAGCCAGGATCCCGGTATATTTGATATTCTGACCCAAGTTGGTCATGGGGCGGTTATTTTTGAACTTTCTGATTTCGGGAAACATTCATATTATATCACCAACGCGAACCTGACCATCCTGGAGCAGTTAAAATTAACAGGAAACAACATGCTGGGCAAAAGGCTCGAGAAAGCTTTTTTCCTGCCCCTGGAAATCCGAAAAGAATGGCAGGTTTGCCTGGATAAAATATTTCAAGCTAACCAAAAAGAAGTACACGTGCGCAAGCACCTGCGCTCGAACAACCTATGGGTTGAATGGTATTTTTACGCCCAGCCCGGCCAGGCAGCCTTGTTGATCCAAAAATCCTTAAAAAGCCACCCTCCCCCGAGAATGCAAGAAAATGCCTATGTAAAGCTCGTGGAAAGCATCCCGTATTGCGTATTTTTTAAAGATAAAGATTTTAAATACACCTGGGTAAACCAACAAAAAGCCGATATCCATGATACCCAACCGGAGGAAATGCTTGGAAAAACGGATTTTGATTATTTCCCCCCTATTACGGCCAACCGGATAAGGGAAGATGATGCCTACGTGATTTACTCGGGCAACAGCATCATCAATCAAGAACGAAACATCCACTATAGCTCGGGCAAAAAGCAATGGGCCTTGATCACGAAACTTCCTACCCGGGACGGGGAAGGAAAAATCACGGGCCTAATGGGGATTAGCACGGACATCACGAAACAGAAACATATCGAGGAAGCCTTGTGGGAGAGCGAGGAAAAATTCCGATCAGTCGTTGAACATTCCCACGTGGGCATATTCACCATCGACAATGATTATCGCTTTAATTATGCCAACCATGAATTGTGCATGATTACAGGGTACTCGTTTAGCGAGTTATTAGGCGAAGACTTCAGGAACTTGCTTGATAAACAATACTTGAAGCTCGTGGAAGAACGTTACCGGAAAAGGCAACGGGGAGAAGATGTGCCCGGGAAATACCGCATTCATATTGTCACGAAAAATGGTGGGAAAAGACTGGTACAACTTAGTTCAACGGTAATTAAAGACCTTTCCGGGAAAGTCTACACGATAGCCCAGATCATGGACATAACCGATGAAGAAAAAGCCCATGATGCACTAAAAGAAAGCGAGAAGCGCTTTAAAGACATGGCCGAGTTGCTGCCCCAGACAGTTTTCGAGATGGACAGGAAAGGGAATTTCACTTTCGTGAACGAGAACGGCTTGAATACATTCGGGTACACCAAGAAAGACCTGAAAAAGAGAATTAATGTAAAGGACATTATCTCGCCAAAGGATCATCCTAAACTAGCCGAAGGCTTTAAAAACCTGATCACGGGCAATGGCCCCGGGAATATTGAATACAAGGGACTGCGAAAAAACGGCGGGGAATTTCAAATTGAAATATACACCGCCCCCGTGAAAAGTGGTAAACAAATTACTGGTTTGCGGGGCTTGGTCATTGATGTTACCGAAAGAAAAAGAGTACAAGCCGAGTTAAAAGCACAAAGTAAAGAGTTAAAAAAACTGAACAAGGAATATCAACAACAAAACAAGAAACTAAAAGACGCCTTAAAAGAATTATGCCAGGGCAATGCCGAGCTCCAGGCAACATACGAGAAGTTACAAGAAAGCGAAAAAAGGTTCAGGCAACTGGCCGACCACATGAACGATATTTTCTGGCTACGGGAAAAGGGAGAAATTCTTTTTATAAACCAATCATTTAGCCGGGTATGGGGCATTAGCCCTGATATAATCATAAAATCCCCGGATATCCTTCATAAATGGATCCACCCGGACGATAAACACAAGTTTTATACATGGATTGATGAAGACAAGGTGAAACCAAATACCGTTTTTTCTGAACAATACAGGATTATCCAACCTAACGGGAACATTCGTTGGATTTGGGCACGGCTCTTCCCCATCCTTGACAGCACGGGCAAAATATACCGTACCGCCGGTATAGCCACCGATATAACCAGCCAAAAAAACATTGAAAAAGCCTTGAAAGAAGCCAAGGAAAAAGCCGAGGAAAGCGATCGCCTCAAGACAACCTTCCTGGCCAATTTTTCGCACGAGGTACGTACCCCTTTAAATGCCATCATGGGCTTCTCGCAAATCCTGGAAGAAGAAAGCCAAGACCACCGATACTTTAACGAAACCCTGAAAACCATCCTTAACAATTCAATTCAATTGCAAAACCTGATTGACGATATCCTGGACATAGCAAAAATCGAAAGCCGGCAATTGCGAGTGAATATCGCGGGATTGGATGTAAAAACCCTTGTTAAAGAAATAATTAAACAATATCAAACCGGCAATAAACTAATACAAGAAAAAAACCTTGCCTTAACATTTAAAAACGAGGATACTGCCGGAGATTATTTTATTTTAACAGACAAAACGCGGCTTAAACAAATCCTGGTAAACTTGCTTGACAATGCCATAAAATATACCGAACAGGGCAAAATTGAACTGGCTTACGAACATACCCCCGAACATGGTTTGTTATTTAAAGTTACCGATACCGGGATAGGGGTTGATGAAACAATAAAACCCTATATTTTTGATCGCTTCCGGCAAGGACAACTGGAACAACACGAGAAATCCCGCGGCACCGGCCTGGGCCTCGCGATATCGAAAGGGCTTGTTGAACTGCTCGGGGGAAATATTTGGTTTGCCAGTGAAACAGGAAAAGGGACGAGCTTTTATTTTAGCATCCCCTATAAACCCGCCAAAAGACAAAAAGAGGTTCAAACAGAACCCATCAAGCATACCGGCAATCACCAATGGAATGGGCTCAAGGTCTTGATAGTGGAAGACAATTTTGCCAATTACAAGTTGCTGGAGACCATTTTAAAAAAAACGGGTATCCAAATATCCCACGCGGATAATGGGCAAAAAGCCATTGAAATGGGAACAAGTTACCCGTATCCCGATATCATCCTCATGGATATTCAGTTGCCCAAAATTGACGGGTACACGGCCACGGGAAAAATCCGGCAAAAAGGGGTACAATGCCCGATTATCGCTCAAACGGCTTACGCCATGACGGACGACAAAAACAAGGCCCTGGTCGCGGGTTGCGACGCGTACCTGGCCAAACCAATCCGGAAAAATGAACTGCTCGAGACAATGCAACAATTGCTTACAAAAAAAATAAGAAAAAATCCTACCGGATAGGATAATATATTGTTCTTCTCGTTCTACCATTTTTTTTGTTATAGTTAGTCGTGGATAAATTTTCCTGCCCTCTCCTGTTTTTTCATTATTTTCGCGTTCAAGTAAAAAACAACATGACCGGATGATCCATTACCTGAAACACCAGGACATAGACAAACAAAAGTGGGACACCTGCATCGACCAGGCCCCCAACGGCCTGATCTATGGCGACTCCTGGTACCTCGACATCGTCTCACCCGGCTGGCACGCCCTGGTTGAAGGGGATTACGAGAGCGTGATGCCGTTAACGTGGAAGAAGAAGTGGGGGGTATATTACTTGTACCAACCATATTTCACCCAAAGATTGGGGGTTTTTTCCTTGTCGGATAATATTTCCAATATCAAGATAAACAAATTCTTATCACGGGTACCAAAAAAATTTTTGCATGTAAATATTTGCACCATGCAAAAACCAACAACTTCCAAATTCATGGTCTACACAAGACCCAATTACGAGCTAAAATTATCCAACCATATACCTGAATTATTAAAGCAATACTCAAAAAATACAATTAGGAATATTAAAAAAGCAAAAAAAAATGGATTGAAGCTTTCATCTAGCATACCCTTTGCTGATATTCTCATGGAAACCCCGCTTACAAATAATAATCCTCGAAAAAATCAAAAACTGATAAAAAAAGTGGTTGAGAAAGCTATATCCCTGGAAAAGGGAAAAACATTCGGGGTTTATGACGGTACAGGTAATTTGTTATCAGGTTCTTTCGTTTTATTGGACAAAAACAGGCTAATTTACTTGTTTTCAAGAAATTCGGACAAGGCATACAAGAGCGGGAGCTCACACTTGCTAGTTGATAAAATTATTGGACAACACGCGGGAAACAATAAGGTATTCGATTTCGAAGGCTCTATGGTGCCAGGTGTTGCCAGGTTTTATAAAGGGTTTGGGGCAGAAAAAAGGGAATATTACCAACTTTTTTACAAAGGCATAAAATTCTGGAAATTAACCCATTGATATAAGCGGGTATAAGCGATAGTAATTACAATTTGATAATGCATATTTAAAGAA
>CAZKIR010000177.1:557-7832 GCA_964552835.1 uncultured Bacteroidales bacterium | reverse complement strand
GGCCCGTTGGAAAAGATGATTAAAGGACAGCCGGAAGGATCCCCCCTGAAAAAACAATATACACTAATGCTAAAAAATGCAAGTAGATTACTCATGTTGATAAATCAGCTAATGGATTTCAGAAGAATTGATATGGATAAAATGCAGCTGAAATTCAGGGAAGGTGACATTTGCAGTTATATAAAGGAAACCACGCAATCATTTGAAAGCCTGGCCCAGGAAAGAAATATTAATTTTAACTTTTTTACGGAAAAGGATGAAATTATATCCTGGTTTGATCCAGACGCGATAGATAAAATAATGTACAACCTTCTATCAAATGCATTTAAATCTACCCCGGACAATAGTGGTGAAATATCAGTATTAGTAACTCTTTCAAAAAATTCTATTCAAAACAACAACCCCCGGGGATACGGTAGGTCAAAAACCAAGTTCGAAAATTATATACAAGTAGTTGTAAAAGATAATGGTATTGGGATTGAGAAAGATGCGCTTAATAAAATTTTTGAACGTTTTTATACAAGTGATAATTTCCATACTCAAAAAAATGAAGGCACAGGCATTGGATTGGCTTTGACAAAAAGTTTAATCGAGTTACACATGGGTTCAATTTGGGTGGAAAGTGAAAAAGGAAATGGCAGCTTGTTTTATTTCAATATCCCTATTAATCTAAAACCATTCAACACAGAAAAATCAAAGATAATTTTTGACAGGGGCGAACCGGTAGTTCATTCATCAAAACAGGTGAAGATAGAACCACCGGATAAGGTAACTAAAAAATCCCCCCAACTGATTGCTGAAAATGATGATTCTACCATAGTTTTAATTGTTGAAGACAACCCTGATTTGTTGGAATTCATTCAGTCAAACCTTAATAGCAATTACCGGTTCCTTGAAGCTTCAGATGGAAACGAGGGCTTAGAATTAGCATTAAAAGCTGTGCCCGATATTATTATTAGTGATGTAATGATGCCGGTTATGGATGGCATTGAATTTTGCTCAAAAATTAAAACAAATGAAATTACCAGTCATATACCGGTAATATTGTTAACGGCAAAAGCCACTAAAGAATATAAAATTGAAGGATTTAAAACGGGGGCGGATGATTATATTACAAAACCATTTGATCCTGAAATATTAAACCTGCGAATAGAAAATCTTTTACAAACACGTGCCAAATTGAAAGAGGTTTTCAGCAAAGAAATTACTTTAGAGCCAACTCAAACCAAAATAACTTCCCACGATGAAAAACTGCTTCAGAGACTAATGGATGCTTTAGAAAAAAATCTTGATAATGTTGATTTTGGGGTAAGTGAATTGGTAAAAGTGTCAGGGATGAGCCGTCCGGTATTGTATCGAAAGGTAAAAGCATTAACAGATCTTACAGTTGTACAATTTATAAATATCTATAAACTAAAAAAAGCGGCACATTTTTTAAGCCAAAAAAAGATTTCGGTTTCAGAAGTAGCCTACGCTGTAGGTTTCAACGATCCAAAATACTTTTCTAAATGTTTCGCCAAGCATTATGGCCTCACTCCAAAAGAATATGCTGCTCAATCAATAGGCTAAACCAGTAAATTATCCATCGGGGTGGTATAAAAAATTTTTTGTATCCATATAGGGCCTTGCTATTGTTTTTCCACGGGAAAACCTATTCCCATAAGATTTTAATGACGAAAAGTTTGGCAATAAAAATGGTTGTTTGCCTCTATTATTCATGCAAATTTCAATCAATGATTGTTCCATGATGAAACCTTTAATTTTAAAACACAAAATATTTTCATTATAGTGAATGCTTTTCAGGTTGCAAAATCAAATGTCACGACTAAACCACTGGTTAATTCATGAATTTTAAACATTCTTTAAACAATTATTGAAGCTTTTCGGTATTACTTTTAGTATCTTTGACTTTTGAATTAAATCTACCTTTAAGCAATGCCCATTTTTGACAAATCATTTATCATGAGAATGTCAAGATGAAATTTGAACTTTCCACGGTAAACCAGACACCTTTTATTCTTCGCCACGATCGGCGGGGAACATATCATGTTATAATTCTTAACTATCAAATAAAATTTTTAAAAAACGAGATAAACTGACGAAAAAAAATATGTCAAAAAAGAAAAAGAAAAAAGATTACGGCAAAGCCGCGGGAATGGTCAATAAAAAAGTCCTATCCAACCAAATCATGGGGATTTTTAGTAACCATCCCACGCGAACTTTCAACTATAAACAGGTATCCAAGAAATTAATGATCCAGGACAAACAGGACCGGAAACTCGTGAACGAGATTTTATGGGAATTGGCAAAAGAAGAAAGCCTGGTAGAAGTATACACGGGAAAATACCGCCTAAAATCACGGACCGGATATATCGTGGGGACCGTCGATGTAACTTCCGCGGGCTATGGCTTCGTGGTATCAGAAGATGTTGCTGACGACGTGTTCGTGTCCCAGCGAAACTTGAACCACGCCTTGCACGGCGACACTGTAAAAGTATATTGCCACGCCCGGCGAAAAAGCAAACGGGTGGAAGGGGAAGTGGTGGAAGTGCTGGAACGCGCCCGTGAAACCTTCGTGGGGACCATCGAAATATCCAAGAACTTCGCGTTTTTGATACCAGACAGCCGCAAAATGCCCTTCGATATCTTTATCCCCTTAAGCAAGTTAAACGGGGTACGAAATGGCGAGAAAGCCGTCGCGAAAATTAGCGATTGGCCCGGGGAAGCCAAGAACCCTTTCGGGGAAATCGTGGACGTGCTGGGTAAACCTGGCCAGCACGAAACCGAGATGCACGCTATCCTGGCCGAATTTGAACTGCCATACAAGTTCCCCGCAGAGGTGATAGATGCTGCCGGTGCGGTAAGGGAAGAAATCACCAAAGAGGACTTGAAAAACCGCCGGGATTTCCGCCAGACCACCACATTTACCATCGACCCCGTGGACGCGAAAGATTTTGACGATGCCTTGAGCCTTAAAAAACTAAAAAACGGAAACTGGGAAATAGGCATCCACATCGCCGATGTAAGCCACTACGTGAATGCCAAAACCATCCTTGATCAGGAGGCTTATGAAAGGGCCACTTCTGTTTACCTGGTAGACCGGGTCGTGCCCATGCTGCCAGAGAAATTGTCCAATAAGGTTTGCTCGCTCAGGCCTAAAGAAGACAAGCTTTGCTTCTCGGCCGTTTTCGAGATAGACCAGGAGGCCGGGGTGCACGGGCAATGGTTTGGCCGTACCGTGATCCATTCCAACCGGAGGTTTACCTACGAGGAAGCCCAAGAAAGGATTGAAACAAGAAAAGGGGATTTTCACGAGGAACTGAACACCCTGCACGGCCTGGCACAAATTCTCCGAAACAAGCGGTACGACAATGGTTCTATCGCCTTTGAACGGGTAGAGGTTAAATTCAATATTGATGAATTTGGACAGCCCCTGGGCGTGTATTTCAAGGAACAAAAGGAAGCAAACCAACTTATCGAGGAATTCATGCTATTGGCCAACAAAAAGGTAGCCGAGTTCGTGGGAAAAACAAAAGAAGGGAAAGAAGCCAAAACTTTCGTCTACCGTATCCATGATAAACCTGATGAGGAAAAACTACAATCCTTTAACAATTTTATTCACAAGTTTGGCTATAATTTAAGGCTGCAAAACCGGCAAAAAATATCCCAATCGATCAATAACCTGCTGGATGAAATAAAAGGAAAGAAGGAACAAAACCTTATAGAAACCCTGGCTATCCGTTCCATGGCGAAAGCAGTGTATTCAACCGCGAACATTGGACATTACGGGCTGTATTTTGATCATTACACGCATTTTACCTCTCCTATCCGCCGGTATCCCGACCTGATGGTACACCGCTTGTTGGCCCATTACCTTGAAGGGGGCAAATCAAAACAACAAGACAAGTACGAGATACGGTGCAAACATTCATCAGAGATGGAACGCCGGGCAGTGGAAGCTGAAAGGGCATCGATAAAATACAAGCAAGTAGAGTTCATGATGGACAAGATCGGGCAACATTTCCAGGGACTGATCTCTGGCGTTACAGATTGGGGCTTGTTTATAGAAATTGAAGAAAACAAGTGCGAGGGCCTGGTGCCCATTCACGACATGGACGATGACCTTTATGAATTTGATGAAGATAACTATTGCCTTACCGGGCGCCATTCAAGAAAAGTATACCAGTTGGGCGATGCCGTGACCGTGGAAATCACGCGGGCCAACCTCTCCAAGAAACAATTGGATTACCGGTTGGTTGAAAAAGAAGATCAAGGGGCCTGATTGCCCCCGTCAATTACCCGGGTAACCTTGCCCCCGTCTAACCTGTAACAAATCCCGCTCTCGGGGCAGGCAGCAGTGTTACCACGTGTAAAATCAAGTTTATGCCCGTGCTCGCTCATCCAGCCTTTTTGTTTGGCGGGATTACCAACCAAGAGAGCATAAGCCGGCACGTCTTTGGTTACCACGGCGCCCGCGCCGATAAAAGCGTATTCCCCGATGGTATGCCCGCACACGATGGTAGCGTTGGCCCCAATAGTAGCCCCTTTCTTTACCAGGGTTTTCTCGTACTTGCCACGCCTTATCACGGCGCTCCGCGGATTGGTAACATTGGTAAATACCATGGATGGCCCGAGGAATACATCGTCCTCACAAATAACACCCGTGTAGATCGAGACATTGTTTTGCACTTTCACGTTATTTCCCAGTACTACATCGGGCGAAACCACCACGTTTTGCCCTATATTACAGTTCTCGCCAATTGTACAATCAGGCATCACGTGCGAGAAATGCCAAATCTTCGTGCCTTTACCTATCTGGCAACCTTCATCTATTACAGTCGTTTCATGGGCAAAATATTCCATGACAATGCCTTTTTTATTGGTTAAAAAATTCTTGGATATGCCCCGCGATGTACCCCAACTGGTCATTTGTTAGTTCCGTGTGCATGGGCAACGATATAACTTTCTTGCACAAATCATTGGTAACAGGGTAATCATCCTTGAAACCAAGGTATTGATATGCTTTTTGCTCATGCAAGGGCACGGGGTAATAAACCATCGCGGGGATATTTTGTTCATGCAGGTATTCCTTGAGTTGATCCCGTTTTCCTTGTTCCACGGTAATCGTGTACTGGTGAAAAATATGGGTTGAATATCCTACCCTTTCAGGTAGTAGTATTTCCCGGACATCCTTCAAGTGCCCGTCATAATAAGCAGCAGCTTCTTGCCGGGCCTTGTTATATTTATCAAGGTACTGCAGCTTTACTTGCAGGATAGCTGCCTGGATTCCGTCCAAACGGCTATTTACGCCTACCCGGTCATGGTAATAACGCTTTTTCATCCCGTGATTAACGATGGCGCTCAATTCTTCGGCCAGCAATTCGTCACGGGTAAAAAGCGCCCCTCCATCCCCGTAACAGCCAAGGTTCTTGGAAGGGAAAAAAGAGGTGCAACCGATATGGCCAATGGTACCGGCCTTTCTCCAGTTATCCTTTCCAATGAGGCATTCCGTGCCAAGGGATTGCGCGGCGTCCTCGATAACGATCAATC
Source organism: uncultured Bacteroidales bacterium (assembly GCA_964552835.1). Classification (GTDB taxonomy): domain Bacteria; phylum Bacteroidota; class Bacteroidia; order Bacteroidales; family CAYFUP01; genus CAZKIR01. The sequence goes on along the minus strand of CAZKIR010000177.1, from coordinate 2,282 downwards.
CATGCCTGCCGGCAATATCCATCATGGCTTGCATATCAGTGCATTGGCCAAATAAATGCACGGGCAGGATGGCTTTGGTTTTGGCCGTGATAGCTTCTTCTACCTTCTCGGGGGGCATCAAGTAAGTACGCGGATCAACATCAACCAAAACAGGGCGTAATCCCAACAAAGCAATGGCTTCCACCGTGGCAATAAAAGTAAAGTTTGAAGTAATGACCTCGTCCCCGTGTTGAAGGCCGGAAGCCATCAAGGCAACCTGCAAGGCATCAGTGCCATTTCCGCAAGGTATCACGTGGGGCACATCAAGGTATTTTGCCAGTTGATTTGCAAATTCTTTTACCCTGGGCCCTTTCACGAAGGCTGTTTGATCGATCACATCCTGTATCGCAGTATCAATTTCACTTTTAATTGCCTGGTATTGACTTTTCAAGTCAACCATCCGGATAGGTTCCATGGTTAATTGCCTTAATATCTTGTTATATATATTTTCGACCTACAAAACTTATTGAATGACGCGTGTTAAATGTTAAAAAAACATATTTCCACTAGCAAGCGGATTCGGGTTATAGAAAAGATAACAATGGGCCACTCAACATTCGACACGCTACAAAAAACCTGTTCGCTTCAGCATGCAGCAGCTTGTAACAGACACTTTTATTTCGCGTAACTTACCGCCCGGGTTTCCCTAATTACCGTAATCTTTATCTGCCCGGGGTAAGTCATCTCGTCTTGTATTTTTTTTGAAATCTCGTAAGACAAGGTTTCCGCGTCTTTATCATTTACCTTGTCGCTGCCAACAATCACGCGCAATTCACGTCCGGCCTGTATAGCGAAGGTTTTTAACACGCCTGGGTAACTCAATGCCAACTCCTCCAAGGTCTTCAATCGCTTGATATAGGATTCGGCAATTTCGCGGCGTGCCCCTGGCCGTGCCCCCGAGATCGCGTCGCATACCTGAACGATAGGTGAAATCAAGGAAGTCATCTCGGCTTCGTCATGGTGTGTCCCAATGGCATTGCATATTTCAGGCTTTTCCTTGTATTTCTCGGCCAGTTTCATGCCAAAAACCGCGTGAGGGATTTCCGGCTCGTCATCCGGTACTTTTCCAATATCATGTAACAATCCGGCCCGTTTGGCCAACTTGGGGTTCAATCCAACTTCAGCGGCCATGATGGCACACAAGTTGGCAACTTCCTTGGAATGCTGTAACAAGTTTTGGCCATATGATGAGCGATATTTCATTTTTCCCACCAGGCGGACTAACTCGGGGTGCAAACCATGGATACCAAGATCAATGGCGGTCCTCTTCCCTACTTCAGCAATTTCTTCTTCCAGTTGTTTTTTTGTCTTGTTTACCACTTCCTCAATCCGTGCCGGGTGGATACGCCCGTCAGTAACTAACTGGTGTAAGGATAAACGGGCAGTTTCGCGGCGAATCGGGTCGAAGGCGGAAAGCACGATGGCCTCGGGGGTATCGTCAACCACGATTTCCACACCGGTAGCGGCCTCCAGGGCACGGATATTCCTTCCTTCACGGCCAATGATGCGGCCTTTAATTTCGTCGTTTTCAATCGGGAAAACCGTTACAGAATTTTCACCGGCCACTTCTGTTGCCACCCTTTGTATAGTCTGTATCACCACTCGCTTAGCTTCCTTGTTGGCCGTCATCTTGGCTTCGTCCATAATTTCATTAATAGAGGACATGGCCTCGGTTTTTGCCTGGTC
>CAZKIR010000177.1:0-547 GCA_964552835.1 uncultured Bacteroidales bacterium | reverse complement strand
CAAGCTCTCGATAATTTGTTGCTTGGCCTCTTCGGCAGAAATCCCAGAAACCGCCTCGAGTTGTTCTACATGTTGACGGTGTACCTTTTCTAATTCTTCAGTTTTCTTGTCAAGCAATTCCATCTGGGAATTTAAATTCTCACGGATAGACTCCAATTCCTTGTTTTTTCGCTGGTATTCCTCCATCTTCTGGGAGAAAGACTGTTCTTTTTGCTTCAAACGGTTCTCTCCGGCCGCCACTTTAGCGTTTCGCTCGTTAATGTGCTTCTCATGTTCCGTTTTTAGCTGAAAAAACTTTTCTTTTGCCTGTAAAATTTTGTCCTTTTTAATCACCTCTGCCTCGGTCTGGGCTTCTTTGATAATTTCTTTACTTTTCTTGTTTAGCGCCAGTTGCCATATCAAATAAGAAAGGGCGCCGCCCACCACGAAGCTTACCACAGCTACAATTATATAAGTTAAATTCATGACATAAACATTTAGTTATTAAAGTTATAGATATAAAAAAACCCGCATTGATGCCCTTAAGTCTTAGTTAAAACCCCATATA
>CAZKIR010000176.1:942-7836 GCA_964552835.1 uncultured Bacteroidales bacterium | reverse complement strand
GGGTACGGGGGTGCATGAAAATGGCCGCGTCGATGCCCACGATGTTCTCGTGCAACATCACCATGGAATCCCACCAGTATTTCTTGATATTGTTTTTTAACTCTGCCCCGCATTGGCCATAATCGTACACGGCGCTTAACCCGTCGTATAGCTCACTGGATTGGAATATAAACCCGTATTCTTTCGCGTGCGAGATAACCTTCCTGAAAATATCTTCTTGTGCCATGAATGGTTTTTTTGTTCGTTTTTATAGGTTCTTTTTACTCATGCGCCTTGCTAAATAACAAATTCATGAAATGCAAAAATAACCAAAATATTTTTATTTTATATCTTTGCAAGGAACCACGAGACATTTACCGGCGAATGAAAAAAAAATTTGACTATTTGGTTATTGGCAGCGGGCTGGCCGGGGCAAGTTTTGCCCTGAAAGTTGCCCAACATGGCAGCGTGGCCATGATCAGCAAGAACCATCTTGACGAGACCAATACCAGCTACGCCCAGGGGGGCATAGCTGCTGTTACTTATAAACCTGATACTTACGAGAAACACGTGCGCGATACCATGGCTGCCGGGGGAGGGCTTTGTAACGAGGAGGTAGTAAAAATGGTGGTAAAAAAAGCGCCGGAACAAATAAAAACCCTCGTGGATTGGGGGGCACATTTTGACAAAACACCTGACGGCACCTTCGACCTGGCCAAGGAAGGCGGGCATACCGAACACCGGATCCTGCATTACAAGGACAAGACCGGGGCCGAAATTCAACGCGCCCTTCTGGAAAAAATTAAAGGGGACCCCAACATACAAGTTTTTGAAAACCATTTCGCTATCGACCTTATTACCCAACACCACCTTGGAAAACTGGTGAAAAGGCACCATACCGACACGGAATGCTACGGTGCTTACGTGTTGGATATCAGGGCCCAAGAGGTATACACTTTTCTTGCCAAAACAACCCTGATTGCTACCGGCGGTACAGGAAACATGTACCATACCACTACCAATCCACCCGTGGCCACTGGCGATGGAATTGCCATGGTATACAGGGCCAAAGGCATAATCGAGCACATGGAATTTATCCAGTTTCACCCAACCTCTCTTTACAACCCGGGAGAGCGGCCTTCCTTTTTGATTACAGAAGCCTTGCGCGGCGCCGGGGCAATTCTTAAAAACCTGGATGGGATAGAATTCATGCACAAGTATGATGAAAGGGGCAGCCTGGCACCTCGCGACATCGTGGCAAGGGCTATTGACAACGAGATGAAAATCCATGGTGAAGATCACGTTTTTTTAGATGCCACTGGTATTAACAAACAAGTAACCCGGGATCATTTCCCAAACATCCAAGAAAAATGCAAGACATTGGGAATTGACATCCTGAAAGAATATATCCCGGTAGTGCCAGCAGCCCATTACCTGTGCGGTGGCATAAAGGTGGACACGAACGGGAAAACCTGGATAAACCGCTTGTTCGCTGCCGGGGAGTGTTCTTCCACGGGCATGCACGGCGCCAACCGCCTGGCCTCTAATTCCCTGATAGAAGCCATCGTGTATGCCGACCGGGCAGCAAAAGAAGCTATAAAAGAAAACCCGAAAAACACTTTCGCCCAAGACATTCCGGAATGGAACGAAACAGGCACCACCTTTCCCGAGGAAATGGTACTTATCACCCAAAATTACAAGGAAATGCAGCAAATCATGAGCAATTACGTGGGGATAGTCCGCTCTGACCTGCGCCTGGCACGTGCCATTGCACGCTTGGAAATCATATACAAGGAAACAGAAGAGCTATACAAGAAATCCAGGGTCTCAAGAAAATTATGCGAGCTGCGGAACCTTATCAACGTGGGTTACCTTACCATAAAAATGGCCCAGGCAAGAAAAGAAAGCAGGGGCTTGCATTATAACCTGAATTACCCACCAGGAAAATAAAAAAAATCCTACCCGGCACATATGCCTGGGCAGGATTTCCAGGGGAGAAAGAAAAAGTTTAAAAATTTTTCTTCCCATTAAGCCAAAAAGGATAATAAGGTGGGGCCATATCCCCGTATTCTTCTGCTATCCGATCAAGTAAATGATAAAGCTCGGCAGGTCCTGTTAAGGTTACCAATTTAAGACGGGTATCTTTAAAATGGGGCAAACCCTTGAAATAATTAGACAAATGCTTACGCATTTCAAACACGCCCCGCTTGGCCCCTTTCCATTCAATGGATTTCACGAGGTGTACCTTTGCCCATCGCACCCTTTCCTTCACGGGAAGTGGCGGTAACAACTCCCCCGTGGCAAGGTAATGCTTCACGTCCCTGAAAATCCATGGTTTTCCGACAGCCGCGCGGCCTATCATGATACCGTCTACACCATATTCTTGAAAATATTGCCTGGCTTTTTCCGGCGAATCGATATCCCCGTTCCCGATAACCGGGATTTTCATCCGGGGGTTTTGTTTCACTTCCCGGATCAATGTCCAATCTGAATGCCCCTTGTACATTTGTGCACGGGTCCGGCCATGGATGGTGATAGCCTGGATGCCATGATCTTGCAAACGCTCGGCTACTTCCACTATGGGTTTGCTCTTATCGTCCCAACCCAGGCGGGTTTTCACGGTAACGGGCAATTTCACCTTATCCACCACCGCCCGGGTAATTTTTTCCATCAAGGGAATGTCCCTTAAGATACCTGCACCACTGCCCTTCCCGGCTATCTTTTTAACCGGGCAGCCATAATTTATGTCGATCACGTCGGGACGTGAAGATCCTGCCAAGCGGGCAGCGGCCTTCATACTTTCTATTTCATTACCGTATAACTGTATCCCGATAGGCCTTTCATAATCATATACCGTGAGCTTTTTCACGCTTTTTGCCCCGTCCCTTATCAATCCCTCGGACGAGATAAATTCCGTGTACATCATATCGGCCCCAAATTCCTTGCAAAGGTATCGAAAAGAAGGATCGGTAAAATCTTCCATGGGGGCCAGGAAAATCGGGTAATCCGGTAATTCAACTTGTCCTATCTTCAACAAAACAAAAAAAAATTTCGTTAATTTTGGCAAAAATAGAACAATCCCGTGTTTTTACCACGGCTAATAAATACAAACCCATGAGAAAAGGACTATTTGCCAATTCGTCGCCTATAAGCAAGATATTTTTTTCGCTTTTCGCGGCCTTCGCCACTTTTTTTATCATCTTTTTCCTTGCCACCTTGTTGGCAATTCCGCTTTACAAGGTAAATTTCATGCAAATACAGAGTATATTGTCAAGCCCCGGGAGCGAAAATAGCTTATCCTTGTTAAAATATTTTCAATTTGCCCAATCCCTCGGGTTATTCTTGTTGCCCTCCCTGATCATTGCTTATTTTATCAGTTATTCACCAAAAGATTTCTTGCTGGCCCACCAATCCCCGTCTTTTACCATATATCTCATGGTAGCTGTATCCATGATCCTTGCCCTGCCCCTTATCAATTTTATAGCCGAATTAAATGCCCAAATGGACTTGCCAAAGTTCATGGACAATATCGAGCGATGGATGCGGCAAAAAGAAGATTTTGCCCAAGGAATTACCGAAAAATTCGTGAAGGTTGACTCCCCTTGGGGGCTTCTTGGAAATTTACTGGTAATGGCCGTAATGCCGGCGCTAGGCGAGGAATTTCTTTTCCGGGGCGTGTTCCAGCGTATATTTATCCACTGGACCAAAAACGTGCACTGGGGGATAATCATTTCAGCTGCCTTGTTTAGCTTTTTCCATTTCCAGTTTTTCGGGTTCGTCCCGCGCATGTTGCTCGGCTTGTTCTTTGGTTACCTGGTTATTTGGAGTGGGTCCATTTGGCCGGCCGTGGTAGCCCATTTCGTGAACAACGGCTTCGCGGTCACCATGTTCTATTTCGTGGAGGAAGAACAATTAAGCCAAAACTTTGAAAAAGTAGGAACGACAAGCGATACTTATTACATGATGGTTTTAAGTGCACTCGTGGTAAGTTTCGCTATATTCCAACTAAAAAAAACCATGAAAAAAGAATCAAGGGATATAGAAATAACCAACCAATAAGTAAGAAGCTATATTATAAATAGTTAAGTTGTTTTCAGCAAGATCTCTACAACGTTTCAATTGGCCATTAAATCATCACCTGGCGTTTAAAGTCAAAAAATTTTATCTTGCCGATTTCATTTTTCCGGTACACGTATACCAAGCCATAATCCTTGGCTTTTTCCCGCTTTTCTTCCTCGGGCAAGGTGGCATAAGTATCTTCCACCTCGTTCCACAAGTTTAAAATTATATCATCCGCTTTTTTCCGGAGCTCGATAAGCTTGTCTTGCTGGCGGTGGGTATTTTTCTTCAAGGTTTTCTGGTGGTTATAGGCTTCCATGAAAGCCTCGTACCGAACACGGACCAACGCGATGGTAGGGTTAGTTAACGGGGATTGCCCCTTTTGGATACGCTGGGCTTCGCCGTTAATAATTTTTTGTCCCCATTCAATAATTTCTGACTCGGTGCTAAGAGAAGGTACCCGTTTGTCAAATCCTTCTAAACCATAATAAGACCTTGAAGAAGCAGGCATTTCGTCCCTAGCTATGGCAAGGTTTAATACCTGGATAAAATGAGAGACGTAAAGTTTTGCTTTTTTTAATTTCTTCAGGTAATCCTTGTTTTTTTGTACTTGGGTAGAATAAGCATGTTTTTGCAAGGTGATGTTATGCTCGAAAGTAGGCAGGAACATTTCAACACGCTGGTAAGTGCTTTGTGAAAACGCGAGCTTGAAGGGAGGGATTTCTTTGCCTTTCACGTGGGCTTTTTTTAGTGCTTTAAGCCTCGCGTTGTCCGTGTTGGGTAGTCTTCGATAAGGCATATTAATTCATTGATTTTACTTTTGTTATTAAAAAAATTTAGTTAGTTGCGAAGATAAAAATTTATATAAAAAAAACAAGCCTCTTCGTAACAAAATCATGTTAATTTTATGTTAATAATTTTGATGAACGACAAAAAATTGTTTATTAACAGACAAAATTCAGGGGTGAACGATTATTTTTATTTAATCTAAATAAATTTTATAATTAGCAATCAGGGTGGTTGATAAAAAATGGGGGTTCCCCTTTGTCATTTCGAAGAAGACCCTCCGCCGCCAAAGAAGAACTTCACGCGAAGACGCGGGGGCGTTAAGAATATATGCCTGCCACCGTTCAGAAACATTGCCCCTCTTATCCTGAACGTTTCGTATCAAATACTAAGAAACTCGCGGTTTAAACGGGCAATATGCGAGATAGAAATATTCTTGGGGCATTCCGCCTCGCAAGCGCGGGTATTGGTACACCCCCCGAACCCCAGTTCGTCCATCCTGGCCACCATGGCTTTCACGCGTTCCTTAGCCTCGGGCCTGCCCTGGGGCAACTTGGCCAGGTGCGACACCTTGGAAGCCACGAACAACATGGCCGAGGAGTTTTTACATGCAGCCACGCAAGCACCACAGCCTATACATGAAGCGGCGTCCATGGCTATTTCAGCATCCAAGCTGGATACGGGTACAGCATTTCCATCGGGGGCACTTCCTGTATTAACAGAGATAAAGCCGCCAGCTTGCATTATTTTTTCAAAAGCTTGCCTATCGACCATCAAATCTTTTATCACGGGAAAAGCAGCCGCACGCCATGGTTCCACGGTTATGGTTTCCCCGTCTTGAAACTTACGCATGTGCAACTGGCAAGTCGTGATATCATTGTCCGGACCATGTGGACGGCCATTGATATAGAGGCTGCACGTGCCACAAATCCCTTCCCGGCAATCATGATCGAAGGCTATCGGCTCCTTTCCTTCGCGTATGAGTTTCTCGTTCAAAATATCCAGCATCTCTAAAAAAGAAGTGTCCGTGGAGATATTCTCAACCGCGTATTTCTCGAAACGTCCTTTTGCCTTGGGACTTTCTTGCCTCCAAACCCTCAGGTATAATTTATTTAATATTTTTTCAGCCATGGTTTATCTTGTAAATTATTTCCACTTGTTCATTTTACTTGTACGAACGTTGGGTAGGTGCCACGTTTTCAAACTTCAATTCTTCTTTTTGCATCGCGGGTACTTTATCCGGACCCTTGTATTGCCATACGGCCACGTAATTTCCAGTTTTGTCGTCGCGCAGAGCTTCTCCTTCCTGGGTAGTATATTCTTCACGGTAATGCCCCCCGCAAGATTCGTTTCGCTGTAAGGCATCACGGGCCATCAGATCAGCCAACTCGATAAAATCAGCCAACTTACCAGCTTTTTCAAGTTCCTGGTTCACGTTATCGGCCTTTCCCGGTATTTTTAAACCCGTCCAGAAATCATTTTTAAGCCGGGCTATTTCTTCCACGGCTATTTCCAGGCCTTCTTTATTTCGGGACATGCCCACGTGATCCCACATGATTTGGCCTAATTTTTTATGCAATTGGTCCACGGTTTTATCTCCTTTGATAGAGAGCAGGTCCCTAATCCGGTCTTCTACCCCCTTCACCGCGTCATCAAATGCTTTAGCAGTGGTATCCGTTTTGGGCGTTTGTATTTCGCCTGCCAGGTAATCACCAATGGTATAAGGTAACACAAAATACCCGTCGGCCAATCCTTGCATAAGGGCAGAAGCCCCCAGGCGGTTGGCCCCGTGATCAGAAAAATTGGCTTCTCCTATCGAGTAAAGGCCTGGGATGGTGGTCATTAAATTATAGTCAACCCAGGTGCCGCCCATGGAATAATGGATAGCTGGATATATTTGCATGGGTTGGCTATATGGATCGACATCGGTAATTTTTTCGTACATCTGGAATAGGTTACCGTATTTTTTCTCTATTTCTTCCCGGCCCAAGCGTTCAATGGCCTCGGCAAAATCAAGAAAAACAGCCTTGCCCGTGCTGTTCACGCCATAACCAGCGTCGCAACGTTCTT
>CAZKIR010000176.1:0-932 GCA_964552835.1 uncultured Bacteroidales bacterium | reverse complement strand
CGGGGCACCAGGTTCCCGTACGAGGGGTACCGTCTTTCCAGGTAATAATCCCTGGCATCCTCGGGAATATCGTTAGGGACCAACTTGCCTTTTTGTAGTTTTTCGGCATCTTCCTTGTTCTTGGGCACCCAAATCCTTCCATCGTTCCGAAGTGACTCTGACATCAATGTCAACTTGGATTGCTGTTCACCGTGTACCGGGATGCATGTAGGATGAATCTGGACAAAGCACGGGTTCGCGAAATGCGCCCCTTTCTTGTACGCCTGCCAGGTGGGGTTCACGTTACAGCCCATGGCATTAGTTGATAAGAAAAAAACATTTCCATACCCTCCATTGGCGATCACCACGGCATGGGCACCATGCCGTTCTATTGCACCGGTGCGCAAGTTCCGGGTAATAATACCCCTGGCCTTGCCGTCGATCAAAACCAGATCCAACATTTCACGACGGCTATACATTTCAATTTTTCCTTTGGCAATTTGTCGGTTCATGGCACTGTAACACCCGAGCAAAAGTTGCTGCCCGGTTTGCCCACGGGCATAAAAGGTACGCGACACGAGCACACCCCCGAACGAACGGTTTGCCAAGGTGCCCCCGTATTCACGGGCAAATGGCACGCCTTGTGCCACGCACTGGTCAATAATATTCCCGGAAACTTGGGCCAGGCGGTATACATTAGCTTCCCGCGAACGGTAATCCCCGCCTTTTATCGTATCATAAAAAAGCCTGAACACGCTGTCATTGTCATTCTGGTAATTTTTGGCGGCATTGATCCCGCCCTGGGCAGAAATACTATGGGCCCGCCGGGGGCTGTCCTGGTAACAAAAAGCTTTCACGTTATAACCTAACTCGGCCAAGCTAGCTGCCGCTGCCCCCCCTGCCAGGCCAGTGCCGACCACGATAATTTCCAGTTTCCTTTTATTATTGGGGCT
>CAZKIR010000175.1:0-7898 GCA_964552835.1 uncultured Bacteroidales bacterium | reverse complement strand
TTAGCGAAGGTATACTGGCGGACACTCAGTCCGTCAGCCGCCTACTCGATTATGCTTTGTAGTTTATTTTTTCTTCGTTATGTTGCTCCAAAATAGTATTCAAGAGGTTAATAGAAAAAAATCGTCTATTTTGAAGTAAATTTTCAAATAATGGTTTCAGTTCTAAAATTGTTTTTTTGTCTTTTGCAGCTGAAAGCAATCCAATTGTACCGATACATTTTATTCCAAAGTTTTCAGCAATAGTTCTTGCTTTTTTTTGTCATCAATCAGTAAAAAATCAGCTTTGAGTTCTTTATATAGTAATACAGATTCTGATTCTCCGTAATCCATTAAAAAAGTTAAATCATTATTTTTTTTTATCTCGTGTCTTTTGTTTTTGAAAAAACTATGAATAGCACTGTATTGTTTTGTATTTTTGTTTAAAGTGATTTCTTCCCATACAGCAGAAGGTATTTTTATATCGTCAAATAGTATATTTAATATTTCAAGTTTATCAATAGTAGCGAGTGAAAATATTGGTCCTGCATCGACTATGACTAATCCATTTCTCATATTATTTTAACTTTTTGGAATCTTCTATCACATCATCTATTGTCAGATTAGATATTGGTACTTCGTTTTCGGAGAGCATCTTTTCAAATTGTAATCGAGATAATCCTGCGATCTGGGCTGCTTTCCCAATAGTCAATTTCTGTAAATTATAAAGACGAACAGCCAGCTCTATCTTAATACGTTGCTTTAATTCATCTTCTGTTTCATTAAGAGCAAGCAAAATGTCAGAAGGAAAATCTATATTTATTGTTTGTTTTTCCATTTTTTATAGTTTTATTTTATAGTAATACTACAAAAATACAAAAAATTATTGTTTTATCGAGAGTATACTATAAAGCATAAACGTTTGGCTGTATGAAACGTTGGGGATTTCGGAGCTACTTTCCTATCAAGGTACAACGAACCTTGATACGAGAACTGAAGTTCGAATAACCACTTCGCCCCCAATGTTTTATGATCGCATGTTAGCAAACGTGCATATTATCAGTGTTTTAACATTTATTGTACAGTGATTTTAAATGTATCAGTCCAACTATTATTAGCATCATCAAATATATCCATATCAAATGAAATTTCAGTATTTACAGAAACGCTATTTGAGACTTTAAATTTTAACGTGTAATAGCTAAAAAAATCTGGAGCTAATCCAGTTTCTCCATATTTTTCATATCCAGCAGTAATATCAGCATTGTCAGACAGTCCATTGTCAAAAACAATACTTGTATTTGGTGAAAGTTCGGATATGTAAGAACTTGAGGTTGTTATTTTTGCTTTAACTCCATTTGTATTGTTGTGCAAGCGGGTATTGGAAAAATACTGTTACCATGGGATGTTTATGGTGGCTATTGATCGGGTATTGCCAGCTTTGAAAAAAGGCATTGTAAACATTGATTTAAAAAAGCCTATAACAAAGGGACAAAAGAAGAAAAGCCGGTTTATTGTCATAACATGCTGGAAGTCAGATTGTAGTTCAGTAATGATTTCAGCATATCCCCGGCCACTTGTTGGATCGAAAACCCACAAGGGGAATACGACAAACAAGAATGTGAACGCAACGCTTTTATAAGGATAGCCGAAAAGTTATGGCAAAACACACGGGTCAAGAACCGCGATTTCTTGCCAAACTCGTTTGAGGAACATGATAAGAAAATAACTCAACAGATACAGTGGATAAACAATGAAACCTTTGGGAGTTGTACCCATAACTGTATACAGGTTGATGTATGCAACAACGTGAGGCTAAGGTGGAAAATTAAAAAACAGGGCTTTGACCAACAAAAAAAACATGGTTACAATATTTGCCACAAATTTTACGGAAAATCTTATACGGGGATTGAAAAACTACTACCAATGTTGCCAATTTACCCATATGATTAATCAATTGGTGGAGCTGACCGCTGGTTTTGAGGAAGCATGCCTTCCGGGAAAGATTACGATAAAACCATCGTGATGGCAGAATAGAAATTTTGCCAATAAGGAGAGTTATGCCCAATGGCCAATTGAATTATTTTTCTTTAAAATCTTTATATCCTTTCAGAATTATTGATTATTGTCACTTAAAAAACATCCTGCTACTTACAGAAGTATTTGTATATACCCTGAGAATATATTGACCTTGCTTTAACGACTTAACATCTATTTCCAATTTTTTTGTACCTAAATCATCTTCTTTCTCAATGATTTTTTGACCTGAAATAGTATATATCTCGTATCTGTGAATAGTTGAATTACTCACCAAAAACAACATGTCATAAGCAGGATTCGGAAATATATGCAATATATCTGGCTCAGGCATTTCAACCATCGTTGTTGCTGCTAATATAATAATTTCAAACGAAACTTTCGTTTCACGCAAACCTCCGGAGGTATGGGCGCCATTATCACTTACTTTTATATTTACATTTTCGTCACCCTGAAATTTTGGAATAAAGACAAATAAAGCTGTATCCTTTCCTTGTGTATATATAATTTCAGAATTAATAATATAACCGGAATCGACAAAAAAGGAAAAGTTCAAATTCTGTGCAACATCATCGCCACTACTTATACCTTTGAGCACAATGGTGTCCTTTTCGTTTTTCACGAACGTGTTATAAACTGAATCGGATCGAATAGTTGGAGGCATATTATACCGTTCGATAATTACTTTAAAAGAAGTTGAATAAGTAAGGCCATCATCAGGTGTATTTGCTCCATCATCTGATATTTCAATAAATATTTCTGCTTCGCCAAGCTGAAGGGTTTTAAATACCAAATATGCAGAATTGTTTCCCTTGGCATATATTATTTCAGGTTTTGTAATGTAAGAGGTATCAGTGCTGGCAGAAATACTAAGGTTTTGACTTCCATCATTACCATCATTAATACCGGTTAGAATAATGGTATCGTTTTCATTTTTAAGATTTGCATGATAATCTTCAATATCATCCAACGTGGGTGGTGAATTATAAAGGGCAGCCTCTTCATATATGGTAATTTTTACCAGTTCTCCGTCATATTGTCCGCTGGTATTATCCTGTTTGAGCTGATGGCGGGCAAAGTAAATATTTCCTTTAGAATCTCTTATATTATTTCCTGTAAAGGTATAGTTGCCTTGGCCGAATGATTCTGAAAATGTATAAATTTCATCAGCATTACCTGTTTCCACGTCCATTTCAATTAATTTATACCCGTCATTTTTCGTGATGGAATAAAGTTTCTTTTCATTTTCAGATAAGACAATTGACAAAATACCGCTTCCCATTGAACCTAATATTGAAAGTGTTTCATTTTCAGTATCAAGATAATAAACCGTACCTTCCGGATCGGAAAGGTATACTTTTGAGCGATCAACAGTTCGCGCCCAGCCGTTCATAAATGGTTTTCCACCATGTACTGGAATGGATATCTCCCTCTTTTCTTTCGCGTAAATATCGTAAATGTACAAAGTTTTTTCCCAGCCCCATGTATAAAATATCCTGCCATCGGCCGTTGTAATAATATTTCGTGTAATATTGTTCTTGTGTTCTCCTGGCACAATTGTATCTACCTCATAATTTTTTAAATCAATTAGCAATATATCTCCTTGGGGGCTTCCCAAACCTGCTAGGTAATCTGTGCCCGGAATAGGTGAAATGGCATAAAGCCCGCGCAATTTTTGAATATATCCATCAGAAAAACCTTTACTTATGTCAAGTAGTGTGTCATTTTCAACATCATAGGCAAGCAAGTGGGAACCAAAATCAGAAGGCGTGGTTTTGTTCGCGTTTCCATATGACTGGGTACCCATGTATACCAGGCCTCGATAATATACCATGTCCGTGTGGCCCTTTGGGGCCTGCTCACCGATTTCAAGGTTGCCTGATTTTTCTAAAGTATTAATAAATGTTCCTAATAGTTCTTTTTCATCCTTGTTAGAATTATATTTAAAAATAGCCACATCACCTTTTACATCAGGATTTTCTTCTTTATCATTCCCAAAACCAATGAAAATATTATCCATGGAATCTATCCCAATATTATTCCAGCAAAATTGCAGCGGGAATCCCCGGGGTTTGATATCAGAAAAGGAGATAATTTCAAAATCAACAGGTTCCGGGTTACCATTGCCGGTTTGAAAAATTTTAACCAATTCAATGCCGTTTCCTGTGCCGAGATTACGACTATATTGTTTATTAACCGGGTTATTCCAATGTTCATGAACACCCAGGCTTTTAAAAGTTTTACCGTCTTGTTCTGGATCGTAAATAAGACCATCAGGCCAGTTAGATGAATCGGCTGCCTGGTGAAGAAAATCGTCCACACCTTCAGCTGTTGCAAGATTATCTCCCCATGACTGAGCTTGGATAAAATCAAGCCCTACAGATTCAATGGCAACCGGGTCTTGTGAAACAAGGATGGATGAAGGATAATCCCCGTTAAAGGGGACCACATCATATTTTACCGGAGAGGTCCATGCTTTGCTTCCGCTCCACAAAAAATCACCAATATTGAGAAGGGTTTTATCGCCTAAATGTTCATGTGCCATTAAATCAACCATGTGACGGTAATGCCCCATTCCTGGTTGGTTTGAAATCAAAGAGGAATGCATATGAGATGCGGTATTGATCATATTTGATCCATAATGATTTTTGGTTATCTGGGAAAAACCCGCGCTGTTATGATGTTTCAAAACGGATATATTGATCATATAATCAGCTTCCTGATAATGGATAGGAATATCATCGCTACCACTGCAATCGCTAAATTTTATTACATCTTGTCCGGTGCCATCAATTTTTGTCCTTCCTTCGGCGTTTTCCAGACTAAGGTATACCACATCGGGGAAGTCATTTTTTAAGATATCATAATACTGATCTGGAAAATAAGAACTTGGGTCTCCAAGACTTATGTTTTGCTGATCAACATGATAAATAGTAACCAATTGGTTTAAAACCGACCACATGAGTTGAGGAGAACCATCTATCATATTGAGGTTTTGAACTTTATTATGTCCGCTCATATTACCTCCATCGCAGGATACAAGATTGATTTTCATAGTTATTTTTTCACCGTCGTTATATCCCTGGTTTCCTTTTCCCTTTGCATTATTATGATATCGAAATATTGCATCCCAGGCATCATACAAGTTGTTTTCTGCCGTAAGTTTCAATACAGAAGCTCTTACCATATTATTAACAGCCGATTTACTGGTATTTTTATTCATCCACCAGTTGTCCTCTTCTTTCCAGGTATTTGGAGTATTTTCATTAACTGCATCGGGGTTCCATGCCCAGATTACCCTTCCGGGAAAAATGCCTTTAGCCTGTCCAATAGGCATATTGGAAGGATGTTCAGCTTCAGTCAAATCTTTTGCAAATAATTCAGGATTATATCCGCTTATAAAAACGCTTGCTAACATTAAACCTGTGAAAAGATAAAGGGATGCATAAAATAAATTGTAATTTTGAAACAGACTTCGGGCCTTTTTAATGGCAAAAACGGAAGTAAATGTGCCGGTTAACCATATAACAAACGATGTTGCCAGCGGGAAGGCGGCTCTTTGACATGGATATGTTGCCCTGCTGGGCTTAGGTATTACACGAATTAAAAACCATATAAGGGCTAAAAAGCCAATTACCGGAAAAAACCATTTTTCCTTTAATGCTTGTATTTTCATCAATAATAAATTTTTAGTAATTCAAATTAATTAAAACTAAATAATACAATTTTGCATATTTTAAAATTTGCATATTGTTAATAGCTTGCCTTTATAATATTCATAATTTCCTTTTTGATCCATTAAAGAAACGGAATAAATGCATAAACCGGAAGATGACCCCAGATTACCTCTATCTACATGCAATTTATGATGGCCTGAAATAAAATCCGGTATTCTTTTTTGATAAACTAGCCTTCCCAAAACATCATAAATAGTGATACTTACATTTTGAGGTTTTGCCAAGTCCAATAAAATAGTAAATCGATCATAAAAAGCATTTTTGTATACATTTACATTGTTTGATGCTTTTAAAGCGTTTATATTCACTGCATCAGGTGTAGTAAAATAAAAAATATTGCTACTTGCTTTTTGAAAACCAACTGTTACTGTCACCTGCCATTGGTATTTGCTGTTTGGTTCTAACCAAAGAGGTGCATTAAAACTAAAAGTGTTTTTGTTTGTTATATTTATTACAGTATCAGCGTTATCATTTTGTATGTATAATTGATACTGTAAGGTATCGTTTTTTAAATCACCGGGCACATTCCACTCGAACTGAATATTATCTGTATCAATCAACACAGTATGGTTTTGTGGGTTTATCAATTCAGGGGAAGCAATTGTATCCTTGTTTTTACATAGACTTATGTACCGAATTAATGCTTCAATATAATAATAGTCGGCATATATTTGGGGTTTATCCAATCCGTGCCCACTATTTCCATTACCAACCGAATGTTTTAGAATAAAATTGGCGTTGGTGCCAGGTTCTGCGGTATATTCCTTATTTATAAGGTTTTCTAGTATTTTTTCGGCAAAAAATAAATAAGTGCTAACCGGATCATTATCATACCCAGATAATTCAATTAATGCTGAAGCAGCAATTGCCGCTGCTGAGGCATCTTTTGGTTCATCAGGTATATTGGGCGCATTATAATCCCAATAGGGAATATAATCTTCGGGAAGGTTCGTTGTAAAAAAATCAGCAATGTTTATGGCCTGCTCAAGATATGTACTGTCCCCTGTTTCCCTGTACATCATCGTGTAACCATATAACCCCCAGGCTTGGCCCCTGGCCCAGGCGGTTGAATCAGCATATCCCTGAAAGGTTTCCCGGCTAAGCACTGCGCCGGTAGCTTTGTTATAATCTACCACATGAAAACTGCTATAATCTTCCCTGAAATGATTTTCTATGGTTCTGTCAGAATGATTAACGGCAATTTCTATTAAACTTGAATCACCAGATTTTTTTCCGGCCCAGGTCATGAGTTCTAGGTTCATCATGTTGTCGATAATTACGGGAAACTGCCACAAGCCCCAATCCCATGAACGGATACAACCTACCGTTTCATTGTATCTTGAACCAAGGGTTTGGGCCGTTTGGATTAGGATTTCCTGATATTCTTCCTTCCCGGTAAGCCTGTATCCATTCCCAAAGCTACAATACATCATAAAGCCCAGATCATGGGTCCCATCATTGTTTTTTTGGTTTTCCAGTCCTACGGTCCAGTCTTCTGCTGCTTCCTTAAACTTGTCATTACCGGTATATTCATATAAGTACCAGAGACATCCCGGAAAAAACCCGCTTACCCAGCTATCAGCATCCACCATAGAAACATATCCGGAACTATTGATTGAACTCGGGTATCTCGTTTTAAAAATATACATGTCAATAGCATTGGA
Source organism: uncultured Bacteroidales bacterium (assembly GCA_964552835.1). Taxonomy (GTDB): domain Bacteria; phylum Bacteroidota; class Bacteroidia; order Bacteroidales; family CAYFUP01; genus CAZKIR01. Next base: position 484 of record CAZKIR010000175.1, on the reverse strand, counting down.
ATAATGTGAAATTGCATTTTCTAAAGCCTTTTCCACACTATCGGTAAAAGAACTTCTTGCAAAAGAATAGTTTTGAATAATGTGTTTTGATGGCTTGTGATTTGGATGAATACTATCCGACATTTTGATTTTTTTTCGGAATATTCCGGGAGCAATAGCAGTAGCTTGTAATAGGATACTTATAGAAAGAAAAATAAAAATTACAGAAAATAATTTTTTCATCGTAAGAGTTTTTTAGTGTTTTATTAAAAGATATCCACACACATAACTTGTAAATAATAATATACGTGAAAAACCATCAAAATAATAGAGGAAAAATGTTTTACGTTGATGATATCTCTTTTTTGTTAATATCATTAGTATTTTGTTATTTTTTATAAAGTTTGGTCCACTATAGTTTCTTTATCTAGCACCCCGCAATTTATTAAAGTCTGGTCGAGCGCCATGCCAATAAACATGGGTGCGAACCAACTTTTATAGCGGC
>CAZKIR010000174.1:0-7958 GCA_964552835.1 uncultured Bacteroidales bacterium | reverse complement strand
GCGAGAGTTCCGAGGGCTTCACGCCTATCCACTCGTTGGGGCGCAAACTGCCAGGCAGTTTTTTCCCGAAAGGGTATACCACGAACACGTTTTCAAATTCCGGTGCCCGGTCGGGCAATGGTTTCTTGTTCAGGCTATGCAGGCTTAACCATTCGTTTAGCTCACGGAACCCCTCGTTGTTGCGGGCAATGCCAATAAACAGCAAATGATCGCCCCGGCGGTATTCCATCCCGGCCAAGGGGCGGACATCCTTGTGGCGGCATGCTTTCACGAAATCAAAAATGCCCGTGGAGTTATTGATATCAGTCAGCACCATGGATTTCGCCCCGTTTTTCATGGCCAATTCCGCCAGTTGTTCAGGCGACAAGATCCCAAAACGCAAGCTATAATATGAACGGGCGTTAATATACATGTACCGGATGATTAATTTTTAATCAAATTGCCGGTTACAATATAATCAAAATATTTTGGGCAAGGTTGTTTTTCAAGGAAGAAAAAAAGAGGTTAAGGCTCACCTTTCGCTAAAGCTACGGGGGGCGAAGAGGTTAGAAGATGGCCACGCGCTTGAGGATTTCCTTAATTTTTTGGTCAGTTTCGCCCATTTCTTTTAGCACGGTTTTTATCTTGTCCACTTCAACTTGTTTTTTCTCGAGTTTTTCCATATCATCTTCTAAATACCTTAATTTTAAGCGCATCGGGTAAATGGCCGTCCGGCGATCCCATATCATATACCCGAGATTAATAACAAGCAAGGCAATTATCAAGCTAAGCGCCCAGTACACGAATTTGAATTGTTGTTGAACGCTTTCAAAGCGGGAGTTCGTTTCGTTTCGCAATGAACCCATTTCATTTCGTAATGAATTCATCTCATTTCGTAATGATTCCATTTCATTCTGCAATGAATTCATCTCGTTTCGCAAAGCATCCTGACCAGCTTCCAGCTTAATCAACTTGTCCCTGTCATCAAGGGTGAAAGGAACTTCCCGTGCAGAAAAGGCACACAATGGAAACAGGAACAACAATATGAAAAAAATCTTTCTCATAACCATAAATCAATACACAAATATATAAAAACATATCGATCTTTCATGAAAAAAAATGCTCCTTGGCACAATATTTCAACTAAAAAATTAGTTTATAAACTAAATATTTAGTTAATTTGTGACCTATTCTTCATGATCATGCAACAAACACTAGTAATCGGGCTTATCACGTTAGTGCTTAGCCAAATAAATAAAAAACATGAAAGAACTGACCAAAGCAGAAGAACAAGTGATGCAAATCCTCTGGAAAATCGGCAAGGGCTTCGTAAAGGACATCCTGGCCGAGATGCCATCGCCCAAGCCGGCCTACAACACGGTATCGACCATCGTGCGCATCCTGGAAAAGAAAGGTTTCGCGGGGCACGAGGACTACGGGAAAAGCCACGAGTATTATCCCCTGGTGAGCAAGAAAGAATACTCGAGAAACTCGCTAAAAAAGCTGGTACAAAATTATTTTAGCAACTCCTACGAGAAAATGGTTTCCTTTTTTGCCCGCGAAGAATCATTGTCGTTGGAAGAAATGCAGGAAATACGGGATATTATTGACGAACAAATCCAAAAAAACACGAAAAATGACAAGTAATTTTTTCATGTACCTGATCCAATCCAACCTGGGGCTCATCCTATTTTATACCCTGTACCATTGTGTTTTCAGGAACGCTAAGCACCACGGCATAAACCGTTTCGTGTTGTACACGGGCCTTGGCGCATCACTCCTGTTGCCCCTTTTGCCCTTGCCGGGATTTTTAGCCTCCTCATTTGGCACAGGCCTTGCCATGCCCCAGATGTTACTTGAAGAAATAAGCATCGGCGGTCACGGCACTGCCACCAACAACCCGTTTATCGCACCTTCTAACCTCTTTATTACCATATACTTTAGCGGGGCATTGCTGTTCCTGGGGCGGTTTGCCTGGCGCATAGCGAGGATTGCCCGCTTGAATAAAAAAGGGGAAGAATTACAACCTAGCCCGGAATACAAGCTAATAAAAATCCCGGGTAATAGCTCCCCTTTCTCGTTCATGGGAACGATTTACTGGCCCGCGCATCACCATCTGACCCGCCAACAGGAAGAAGAAATCCTGGCCCACGAGCGGGTCCACGTGCAAAAAAAGCACTCCATTGATATCCTCTTTTGTTATCTTGTTCAAAGCCTACACTGGTTTAACCCCTTGTCGGGATATTTTCAAAAAGCCTTCCAGGAAGTTCATGAATTCCAGGCCGACACGGGCGCCCTGGCCCAAGGCATTGACCAGCACCAGTACCTGAAAAACCTGGCCAACCATTGCATGGGCTTTTCATGCTATCCCTTGGCCAACCATTTCAATAATGTTCCACTAAAAAAACGTATCCTTATGATGACCAAACAAAAAGCCCCAAGAACGGGCAAAACAAAAATCCTGTTGCTTGCCGTCACGGCATTGACTTACACGGCCCTTATCGCGTGGACAACGCCCGGCAACGGGAACACGAAAGATGCTCAGGCACGAATGGAAAAAACTCCATTAGCCGCCTTGCAAAACCAAGAACCCGTGTATTTCACGGTTGAAGAGCCACCAAAATTCCAAGACAGTGAAGGTTTCGAGGCCTTCCGCGAACACGTGGCCAGCGAATTAAAATACCCCGCTGAAGCCAAGAAAAAAAAAATTGAAGGAAAGGTATTCGTGCAGTTCGTGGTGAGCAAAACAGGCAAGGTAAAAGATGTAAAAATCGTACGCCCTGCCCACGAGTTACTTGACAAGGCTGCCCTTGAAGTAATTGCCAACAGCCCGGACTGGATCCCGGGAAAAGAAAAAGGCCAAGCGGTGAACGTGGCGTTCACGATGCCGGTAAACTTCAAGTTGTAAAGCTTAGGACTTCGGCAACAAGCTTTGTACCAAAATAAGAATAATTGTTTTCATAGCCCTGTCCATCATGGCCGGGCTGTTTTTCGAGTAAAAGCTTTTAATATTTTGAAGGATAAGGATAATGTCATCCCCTTTCAAGTCGGCCAGAACCATTGCTGGCCTTCTTTTAGAGCTTGATAAATCAGGATACGGGAACGGGAATACAACAATATCGCCATTTAAAAATCTTTCCATGCTTCATCTTCTTCAGGTAACAGCCACTCTTTGGCCAACACTTTTTCGCTTGCAAAATGGGTCAATACGTTATCATTTTCCGGTTTTTAATTTATCTCTTTTTCAATCATAGGCTACAACCTGGTTTAATTTGCTTCTTTTAATAAAGGCATCAAGTTTCCAGTTACACCCAGTTCCAAATCCCCCCAAATCATTTTGCGAAACAAGCCTTTAGGCAAGTCTTGGTTTTATGCCAGATAAATCCAGTATCTTGAAAAACCCCCCTGCCCCATTAAACAATCCCATGTAAATCATGTTGCCCATGAAAGAGGTTTTTGGAAAGCGGTAAAAACAGATCCTGTTAGTACATCTCTCCTCGTGTAAAAAATTCATTTACAAACAAAAACCTTAATACTATGAAAAATTTCCTTAGGAAAACAGCCATACTTACAAGTTTTTTACTTGTCGTATCCCAAGCATTCTCCCAATCCCTTACAGGTAATTACACGGTCGATTCCACCGGGGCCGGTGATTACATCAGCTTGCAACAAGCGGCTGATGCCCTGGTAAATAAGGGTGTAAGCGACCCGGTTACCATAAATATCAATCCCGGTGAATACCTAGGCCAAACATGGATCGATTCCATCCCGGGCACCAGCCAAACCAACACCGTAACCATACGTTCGGCCACGGGCGATTCGGCTGACGTGACCTTAGCGTATGATTCAAACAGTAATTATGATACGGTATCCACCCTTTATATTGACTCTACCGACCATATATACCTGGAAGACTTAACCATCAAAGGCTTAAATTCCGTGAACGCGATATACATAGGTAGCGAGGCCACCAGCATCCAAATAGAAAGGTGCCATATCCTGGGGGGATATAACAAGGCGATCCATATTGAATCCTTTGTAGAACAAAGAAGCACAGGCAATTATTTTAATTATTATTATATTCATGAAATGGTAAATAACATTACCATTAAAAACAACAACATCTTTTCCGAGGGTGCGGGCATTCACCTGGTGCATGATGGAGTGCGCCGTACTTTTCAGGATATTAACGTGCTGGAAACCGACGTGACCAATGATATTTTTATTCTTGATAATACTATCAACGTGGAAACAGGTGGCATTGTATCAGATGGTGCCAACCATATTGAAATCATCAATAATAAAATCCATGTTAGGGAGGACTTTTACGATTACGCTATCAATACAAATTACTATTTTAATGACTACACGATAAAAAACAACGAGATTATTACTAATTCCGGGGGTATTTACATTACTACCCTGGGAGATGATTTGGCGGACAGTGGGCTAATTGTCAATAATTTCGTTTCTAGCCTTGAAACCGGGATAAATATATCCTACACGCCCGGGGCCAAGGTATATTTTAATTCCTTTAATATCCGCGACGACTATCGCAGCCATGGCGAAAGCGTGATAGAATTGGGCGACAGTGTAGAATACTACAACAACATCTTCGCGAACCATAGTGATGAAGGCTACATGGTTGAATTTGATACATTTTACGTTTCAATGATTTTTTCTGACTATAACCTGTATTACTCGAAAAATAAAAACAGCTTTGCCCGGAACTGGTCTATTTTAAACGATACCATAAAATCGCTTGATAGTTTCCGGACTGTTTTTGGTACAGACGAGCATTCAATGTTTTCCAACCCGAATTTTCTCTCGCAAAAAGATCTACACGCGGCTTCAGCAGCCGTGAAAGACAACGGGAAGCCCATCGCTTCTATCACGAAAGATATTGATGGCGAACAGCGCGACCTTAACGCACCCGATATCGGGGCCGACGAGATCGCCGCCCTGGCCAACATGGTACCCCAAGAAATGAACGTCTCGGCCCAAAGCGTGTTCTCGGGCACGGCCGTGCAAGTTGATTACCGGGTAAAAAATATCGGTTTCCGCGGTGTCACCGGCCCCTGGGACGATGCCCTGTACCTTTCCAATGATACGGTACTGGACGAAGACAATGACACCCACCTGACCACCGTCTACAACAACATCAATTTAAACCAATCGGCGACCTATGACCGTGATGTTACGGTTACCTTGCCACAGGACATAAGCGGGCAATTTTACATCTTGTTGAATATTGATGTGGAAAACGAGACTTTCGAAGATGGGAACGACAACCTGGCCTCACCGGGCAATACCCTGGAAATAAAATTATCGCCCAGGGCTGATTTGGCCGCTGATAGCGTGCGGGCCAGCCGAAACGTGTACTCGGGCAAAAGCCTGCGATTGGAATGGAAAGTAGAAAACAAGGGCAGCGAGGCCACCACAAGCAGTTGGAGCGACTATATTTACGCTGCCCGCGATTCCCAAGCACTGGCAAATTTAAACACTTTGCCCGACTCCCTGTTCGTGAAAAAAGTGGAAGCGCCCGTCGGTTTAAAAACAGGTAAAAAATACAGCCAATCCACGACGATTGAAATCCCGTACATCTCATCAGGAACGAGATATTACATGGTGGTAAGCGATGGCGGCTCGTCCATCTCAGAAGAACTGGAAAGCATCACGGACAATAGCGGGATCAGCAACCAGGTAGCCATTCAACAAAGCCCCATCGCGAACCTGAAAGTAGAAAATTTCACTATTCAGCCCAGTGGGTTCTCGGGCGAGCACGCGCGGGTGAGCTACACGGTCAAAAACATGGGCACCGCACCAACCCTGAAAGATAGCTGGAGCGACCGGGTATTGCTTTCAAGCGATTCTACGCCAGACTTATCAACAAACTTTAATAAAGATCAAAAGAAAAAATTCGAGCATTACATGAATTTGCAGCCCGATTCCAGTTACTCGGTCGTGGATTCTGTTTTCCTGGGCAATTGCGTGGCCGATACGTTTTCAGCTTTCGTGCAAGTTGATTATTATGATCAGGTGAAGGAACTAATACCAGGCGATAACCTTTACGGGCCCGACACGGTGGAAGTGTTGCTGGAACCCAAGCCCGACCTCGTCGTTGAGGACCTGAACGTACATACCGCTGACCCTTCTTCTGGCGATAGGCTCGAGATCAGTTTCGAGGTAAAGAATGACGGCTTTTCTAACGCGGATCACTATAAAGAATGGTTTGACAGGGTATTCCTGGATTACGACACAAGTTTTAACGAGGACAACTCTTTCAAACTGGGCGGGGTAGCAGAAGCATCGAGCCTGGAAAAAGATTCTTCTTACTTGGTTTCCGAGACCTTTCGTATTCCCGATAGCATACATGGGGATTATTATGTTTACGCGTACACCGACCGTGGCGACGACCTCTGCGAAGCGCCCAACGAGGACAATAATATCACCCGTACCAATCAGCGTGTTAATATTAGCCTTACGCCCCCACCCGACTTGGACGCCATTACAATACCCTCGGGTAACGACTTGAACACGGGGGACAACATTCCGGTAAACTATGAAATTGAAAACATCGGAACCGGGCAAACCCCCGAGAACCAATGGAAAGACCATGTTTACCTGCAAAAGGAAGGCCAGAAATTGAAAAATGCTTACCTGTTGGTAAAAAATGACCACCAGGGCAGCTTGGACACCGGGGAAACCTATGCTTTTTCTTCCCTGGAGGCCGTGCCCCTGGAACTTGACAGTGGCTCGTACCGCCTGGTATTATCCATTGACAATGAAGATGAAGTGTATGAACACACCAACAAGTATAACAACAAGAGATACTCCAACTATTTCAATATAAACTTTGATCCTGGCCGGGTAAGCGACTTGGAAATTACCAACTTGGCCCACCAGGGCACCCTGAACACGGGCAATACCATCCAGGTAGAATATACAATTCGCAACAATTCCCGGGTCACCAACGAGAATTCCTGGATTGATAGGATTTACATGCTAGACGGTTCGGGGAAAATAATAAAAGAACAGCAAGAAGACCATTTCGGTGGCATCGGGCAAAACCAGGACACGGTCAAAACCGTTGATTTCTTCTTGCCCCATGGCCGAAACGGGGAATATACCATCGTGGCCGACGTGGACACCACCCACCGGATACTAGATTTTAACCCAGCCAACAACAAGGAAGAAATGACCGTGTACATTTCCCTCTCGCCCTCTCCCGACCTGCAGGTAGATACCATCAACGCGAAAGACTCGGTAAACGCCGGGCAAGAATTCATGGTAGACTATACCATCGCCAACAAGGGCGCCGGGCCTACTTTTGATACTAGCTGGACCGATAGGGTATACTTCTCGAAAGATACCCTTTATGACAGGTATGACAAGAAAATGGCCTTTACAAAGGTAAACCAGTCCATGGCCCCGGGGAACCAATATAAGGACACCGTGAAATTCCAGGTGCCGCTATACTTGTCGGGCAATTTCTATGTTATTGTGAAGGCCGACCAGGAACAAAGCTTGTACGAGGGCCAATGGGAAGACAATAACGCTAGCTACCTGGCCCGCAAGGTGTTCGTGTATAGCCCAAACCCTTCAGACTTGGTAGCAGGCGACACGGCCGTGCAATACGCCGGTGGCACGAAACTGGTAACCTACAAGGTTGAGAACAAATCGAACAACACGGCCCAAGGCGATTGGACAGACGTCCTTTATCTTTCAAGCGATACCATTTGGGATGTAAATGATTGGGAAATCGGGCAAGCAGAGGCCCAGGGAATGCAACTCGATCAAAACGAATCGTATAAGAACAGCTTTTACGCTGACGTTCCCGTGGTGCAACCCGGGCATTACCGGATTATTGCCAGGGCCGATGTTTTTAACAACATCCCGGAAACGGACAATTCCAATAATTACATCGTTTCACTCGAATATATTTTTAGTTGAACATTAATAATCAATATTTTATATTT
>CAZKIR010000173.1:0-7983 GCA_964552835.1 uncultured Bacteroidales bacterium | reverse complement strand
GAAACCGTGGAGGTCAGCCTTGGCAATCCCTCGGGTGGGATAACACTGGGGGCCAATTCTTCTCACACCCATACCATTCTTGATAACGATCAGGCCAGGTATCTCGAGTTTGACGGCACCAGTAGTTCGGCCAGCGAGTCGGTTACCCTGGCCACCGTTTTCGTGACGGTAGATCCCGTGAACCCGGTCGACTCCGTTACAGTGGAACTCTCTACTTCAGGAACCGCGGTGCAGGGCGTGGATTATACATTGAGTTCGGATACCGTGAAGATAAATGCAGGACAAACACAAGCCTCTTTCGATATCACGATACTAAACGATATTACCTTTGAAGATGACGAAACCATCGTCATTTCCTTGACCAACCCCGTGAACGCGGGAGTTGGGGCAAACAACACCTATACATACACCATATTGGACAATGACCTTGCCCCAACGGTCGAGTTTAGCCTGAACACCTCTAACGGCAATGAAGATGAAACACCCGCAAAAATCGAAGTTCAAGTAAATCCGGTTTCAGGCAAGGATTTGACCGTGGATTATGCTGCCACGGGTGGATCGGCCGTGGGCTCGGGAGAAGATTACCTGTTAAACAATGGTACACTTACCATCGCTGCCGGAGACTCGACAGGAAATATCAACATCAGTATAGTGGATGATGGCACGGTAGAAATTGATGAAAGTATACAGCTTGAACTTTCAAATCCGGTGAACGCTAGCCTGGGCAGTGATTCGCTGCACACCTATTACATCAATGACAATGACTTTCCGTTGTATGAAGGCCCGGGTGGCGTGGGCGATAGTACCACCAATGAACTATGGTTGCGGGCCAACGACCTGGGCTTGTTGGATGGAGATCCTGTTTCAAGCTGGACAGACACCTCGGGCAACCATCATGACGCGACGCAAACGGGCAACGGAAGACCGGTTTTCAAAGAAAACCTGGTAAATGGCTTGCCAGCTATCCGCTTTAACGGAACAGAAGACAGCATCGATAACATCTATAATATTTCTGACAGGAACATGACGGTGTACGCGGTATTTAAACACGATCACCTGACGACGGACACCTATGGCCCGGTATGGACAACGGCGGGTACCGGAAATTCCGGTTTCTGGCCATCATATGGTGTAAACCAGCGGTTAAACACGGATGGCACCTACCTGACCAAAGGAACTGACTTTTCCAGGAACACCTGGTACATTGGAGCAGCCCAACATGGGACAAACACCTCGAGATTATGGCAAAACGGAAGCTTAAGCGACGATGAAGACGTCAACAACATTGCCGTGGATGCCTTCAGTTTAGGGTATAACCCCTCTACAAGCGAGTATTTTAAAGGCGATATAGCAGAAATCATTACCTATAACTACAATTTAAACGAGGCGCAACGGGTGCTCGTGGACAATTATCTCTTCTCAAAATACGATATCGCGATAAGCCAAGATTATTATGGTTATGAAACCAATTACCCGCGCGATGTAGCTGGAATTGGAAGGTATGACAGCACGAATTTCCATACCGCGGGACAATCCGCTAAAATTCTTATGATCAGTAACGCGACAGACCTCGACAGCGGGGATTACGTGTTGTTCGGGCATAACGACAGCAGCATTACCAGCTGGTCCTCGAACGAGGTACCGACCGCCTCCGGTTCATCGCGCTTGCGCCGCGAGTGGCGGGTTGACCTGACCGGGGACCCGGGATTGGTTAAAGTAACCCTGGATACCACCTTCTTGCCGGCCAGGCCAGATAATTCGTACACGTATGCCTTACTGGTAGATAGTGATGGCGATTTCTCCACGACTGATTCTATATACCCGCTCACCGACGTGAACGACGAGTTGTTCTCCTACGAAAACGTGGATTTCGCTGACGGGGATTACATAGCGATAGCCATTCTAAGAAACATCGCCATTAGTAGCGGATCGTATGATGATGGATCTACCTGGTTAACAGGTATCGTACCAGGCCCGAACGACATTGCCATCATTGACAACGGGGTAACAGTATACCTGGAAAGCAACCGTTCAAGCGGTGGCTTGACCATCAATGCCACCGGGGCACTGGAATGCCGATCCAGGACTTTTACCTTATCGCGCGGCACCATCGAGAACAATGGCACCTTCACCCCCGAAACCGGGACCGTGATATATGCCAGCAACGGAAACCAAGCCGTGGCAGGACTTTCCTATTATAACCTCGAGATAAGCGGATCAGGAACCAAAACCATGACAGGAAACCTTGATGTAAAGGGTCACTTGACGATAAACAGTAACTTGGATGTTAGTTCAAACAATTACAGTATATCCCTTTCAGGAAACTGGACCAATAACGGTACGCTCGTGGAACAAGCAGGAGAAGTTGTCCTGGATGGCACCTCGGACCAAATCCTGAACAATGCCCTGGCCCAAGAAGATTTTTATACATTGACCATTGAAAATACCAATACCATCCATTCAGAAACAGATATCAACATTTTGGATTCACTGGTTATGCTTGGCGGAAACCTGGACTTGAACTACAACCTGGCGAATACCCTGACCATAGGGACCGACAGCGCAAACGTGGGCGGGCTGCGCAGGACATCAGGTGTGATTTACGGGGTACACAAAAAATGGTTTAATCCTTCAACCCTAGAGTATACCTTCCCGATAGGGTACAACAATTACTACAGGCCCTTAACGGTGAATTTCTCCAGCATAGCTGATGATGGTATCCTGAAGGGTGAATTTTACAATTTCCCACCGGGCATTAACGGTCTGCCCCTGTTAGAAGACGGGTACGAGATTGATACTACCTTTACCGAAGGCTACTGGAGCCTTGGCAAGGAAGGTGGGTTCTCGGCTGGCAATTACGATGTAAAAGTGCTGGCTTCCGGCTTTAGCAGCCGGGGGGCTATTGTACCGGAGCTTAGGCTGGTGACCAGGCCAAATACCGGCAGCGATTGGGATAATCCCGGTACCCATACCGACGCGCAAGACGACACCTTGTACAGGGGTAACATAAGCCAGGTACCGGCCAATTATGCCGTGGCAACGGTTTCTTCAGATTGTGCCCCGATTATCTCGGGAATAACGGGAATGGACACCGTATGTGCCAACCAAAGTGGCGTGAGCTATTCCGTGGTGGATAATCAATCCTCAACCTACGCCTGGTCGCTGAAACAGGGTTATGGCACGATCGTGAACGATGGGGACAACGACGACAACATGATCTCGATTAACTGGGGCGGCGTGGCCGGCATCGATACGATACAAGCCATCGAAGACAATGGATGCGGGACCGACACCGCCTTGTTGGCAGTGGAAGTATTTGCCGGCCCCACGGTAGATGCCGGCCCGGACCGTTCAGGCTGTATAAACGATACGGTTACCATTGGCGGCGCCCCGTCAGCTTCTGGCGGACACGCCCCTTATACCTACCTTTGGGCCCCGTACACGAACCTGGATGATTCATCACAAGCCAACCCGGGGGTAGCTTCTGGCACGGCCGGGCAAGTAACCTATACCCTTACGGTAACCGATGATTACGGGTGCCAAAACACGGATGACATGGTGTACACGACAGACACATTGCCCGGACCAAACCCAACGGCATCGCCTTCAAGCTTATGTTATGGCAGCGGTAGCGTGCAACTGGACGCGAACCCCGCTCCTGGCTTAAGCTATACCTGGAGCCCGGACAGCGTGAGCAACGTGAACTTAAGAAACCCGTTATATACCCCATCATCTAACCCCGATACCATTTCATGGGATATCAGGATGTACCTGGAGGTTACGGATGGCAACTCGTGCATGGCAGTAGACAGCGTGGACATTACCATTTTCCGCCGGCCCGAGACAGGAAATACATTTCATTTGCCGAATGATTAAAATGGCTAATCCTACCATAACACCACCCCACGGGGTTTTTATAGGTTGGTATGTTTTCGCTGCTACCACAACCTCATCAGATTGAGATGGGCCCATAAGGAAAAGGCATCGATTAAAGGAAGTTGTTAAATAGTGGCTATAAGTAACATTACAAACCCTTATTCTTGCCTTCCAGGGCTACAAAAGGCAAAAAATTGCCCTTTTCATGACGCCCGGGCCCTGTTGCGGCACGATATTTTACCCGGACAGGTAGAAAAAAAAGCAAAAAAAAATGCTCTTCATCCGTTAAAACGATCCATTCACCTATTAAAAACGGCCATTCGTGGAAAAACGCGTTTTTTTTATAACTTAAACCAAACAAAGCCGTATATTTAACTGAATCTAATTGATATAAGGCCGGGGTTTGAAAACAAAACGGCCAACCCAAGACACGAAGGGGCAAGGATTTTGAATAACTTGTTTATAATTTTGAAGATGAATAACACAATTTGGCATAGAAAAATGAAATTTCGCCGCAACTTATTATCTTTGCCACCGTAAAAGATGCAAGTTGAAAAAAAACAAGAATAAACATATGTAAATAATTTGAAATTCAAGAAAATAATTAATTTAGTAACTTAAAAACTTTTAGCAATGAAAAAGATGACAATTTTTAAAATCGCGATGAGCTTAACATTGGCTCTTTTGGTGGGTAGCGCTTTCGGGCAAACATCATCAAATACTGGGGCAGAATGGCAAGATTTTACTGCCAATGTAGGTAGTAATACACCAGAAGATATTACTGACGATGGTGTCTCCAGAATAACAGTAACGAAACCCATGCCATTTATGGTATTACCTGATGCGGTATTTTTAGGGGATGACTATGATTTTATCGCTGACCCGAACGAAGATGCATCAAATAATGTTTTAACATCTTCTTGGACATGGGAAAGTAATGACGCAGAAGATTTTTCTGGTGGCGCAGTAGCTGGTGTAACAATAAACAGGGGAAGTAGTGAATCTGGTTCAATCGCCCCACCTGCAGCTTCTGCTGGGGATGTAACACGGTTAGTGGACTATTCTACTGCTACAGGTATAGGTAGCTCAGGTACAGTAGGATATGCGGACAACTTTGTTGAATTAACCGCTGCTAATCCTGGGGTAATATACCTTCGAGCACAAGAAACCGCGAATGGTGGTTGCGCAGGTACTTATTCTTATTTCAAAGTAGCAGCTTTTCCCCGTCCTTTTATTTATTTTGAGGATGCAGATGATGATAATTATGATACCCAGGCTGAAGCTGCAACAAATGCTGGTTGTGGCGATTGGGGCGCTCCTTTTAGCTTAGCTATCCACCTGGAGGGTGTTGTATCAACAAGTGGCTTTGATTTCAACATGAATCTAACTATTACAAATGTTGATGGAACAGATACACAAATAGGTGGTGATTTGGTTAATGAAGATATTAATGCTTATGTAGATAACAGTAATACTTATGTTTCAGCTGATGCAGATCTTGACCTTGAAGGTACTGGAACCACTACTTTTACTTACGCGAACCCGACAGCATTTGTAGACGATGGTACAGCTGGTGAATATACGCTTACTGCTGACTATACACCAACAGTAAGAGGTTCATTAATCACAAAATATGTTTTCACGGTTAATAATGTAAATGACGAAGTTTCTAGAAAATCAGATTACTGGACTGCTGACAATTTTACTGATAATGCTTATGATGGCACGAATGAAGCTTATGATGTAGCTGCTGCTCAAACAATCACTTTATATGCATTGCCAGCTCCTACAACTGGAAACATTTATCACATACCTAACTAATAGTTAATAGAAATTAACAAAGCATCCCAAATAAAAATGGGATGCTTTGTTTAATCTTTTCCAATTTCATACATAACCCGTCAAACAAAAAAACACTTGAAAAGGCCATTCGACATAATCCTACTATTGCTCATGCTTTTTCTCATGATGCCAGCGGCAAAGTCCCAAACGGAACTGAATCCCGTGTGCTCTGGGGAGAAAAACCTGCATTACGGGGTGAAAGATTTCGAGGGGGCCATCTTGTACAAGTGGTTCATTGAAGGCGGGGAATTTGCAGAGCTCGAGACCAATGGCCTCGGGTACGCGACCACCCCGAAAACCGATGTTTTAGTAAATTGGCATGAAGGGGCTGAAAACTATTCTTTGAAAGCAGTGGGCATTAATGATTTTAATTGTGAAAGCGACACGGCCTACGCGGTGGTGAACGTGAAACCATCGCCCAAGCTTGACCTGGGCGCGACCTACCAGGAAATTTGCGAAAATGAAATTGCTACCCTCGACGCGGGGGATTTGGACGCGGACAAAATCACTGATTACCACTGGCAAGACGAATCCGGATCGCGCTATTACAATGCCACCACGAGCGGTACTTACCAGGTGTGGGTAACCGGCGAAAACGGTTGCCAATCGACCGACTCGGTCGTCCTGACCGTGCATGGGCTGCCCGATGTAGATTTGGGGCCGGATTTCCGTTTACGCACGGTGGATACAACCCTAGATGCCGGCGATTACAGCGCCTTTAAATGGAACACGGGCGATATTACCCAAACCGTGACCATCGACCAAAAAAGCCCGGACACCATCCGGGTGAAAGTAACCGATGAACATGGCTGCGTAAACTATGATTCGGTAAAGGTGGCCAAGTATAACGATTTGATAAAAGTGCCCTCGGTCATCACGCCAACCCTTGTAGACGGTAAAAATGACACCTGGGTACTCGAGGGCTTGATGTTTTACCCCGATGCCACCATCGTGGTATACGACCGCTGGGGAAACAAGGTATTTGAAGCCCGCGGCAACGAATACGAACCATGGAACGGGACCTATAACGGCAAGTACTTGCCCATGGACTCCTATCACTACGTGATTGATTTGAAAGAGGAAGGATTGCCAAAACTTACCGGTAGCGTGACCATTGTCCGGTAAGAAAAGAAAGGAA
This sequence comes from uncultured Bacteroidales bacterium, assembly GCA_964552835.1. GTDB lineage: Bacteria > Bacteroidota > Bacteroidia > Bacteroidales > CAYFUP01 > CAZKIR01. The sequence continues at coordinate 1,127 of CAZKIR010000173.1, read as the reverse complement.
CAAGGAGGAAAAAAACCATGAATCCACATATACAAAAAATATTGCTGATACTGGCTATCGTTACAGGCTTTTCACTGACAAGCCAAAAAGCTTACGGCCAATCTGAACCCCTGCACAGCCAGTACATGCTGAATAAATTCCTGATAAACCCTGCCACGGCAGGATACCAGGGCATTACATCATTTAACCTGACCGCGAGGGAAAACCACCTCGGTTTTCCTGGCTCAAACCGCTTTTATTCCATCAGCGGACAAACGCGTATCCTGCGTACCAGCTATTTGGCCAAGACCCTCATGATAAAAAGAAAACTCAAAAGGAGCCGCCCCAGTGGTCGGGTAGGCCTGGGCTTTAACATTTTTACCGATCAAAATGGAGCGATTGGCCGGACCGGCGGACAGCTAACCTATTCCTACCACATCCATATCCGCAATTCACAATTGTCCATGGGGCTGACCGGTTCCATGTTCCAGTTTAAACTGCATAAAGATAATTTTACTTACATAGTCCATGAAGGGGATGACTTGTTAGAAGGAAAGGGCACTTTATGGGTCCCTGATTTTAATTTCGGGGCCTTGTATTCTTTCATGGAATTTTACGGGGGGCTGTCCGTGAAAAACTTGCTGCAATCCTCGATAAACTTTGGCAACGGGAATTTTGATGAATACAATAAGCCAAGGACCTATTACCTCCTGGCGGGATATAACCACGAGGTAAACACGGAATTTGATGTAGAAGGCAGCCTGTTATTGCAAGCCCCCGAGCAAAACCTCGGGTTCATGAAACCCACCGTCAGCGTGAAGGGATTTTATCAAGACGATTATTGGACGGGGTTTTCCTACCGCACGGGCGAATCACTTATTTTCCTGGCCGGCGTGGGGGTAAAAAAATTCTATTTCGGCTATAGTTTTGATTATTCCCTGAACGAGATACAGAGCGTGAGTTATGGCTCACACGAGATCATGTTCGGGGTAAAATTCGGCGAGTCGAACAGGAGATATCGCTGGATAAACCGTTTTTAAAAAGCATTTTTCTGTATAGGATAAACCCTTGCCCTTGGCATAAGATAAGGGTTGCGGTTATGGTGAACACCCGGCTAAAGCCGGGTGCTAGCCTAATGGGCAATTCCA
>CAZKIR010000172.1:5853-7993 GCA_964552835.1 uncultured Bacteroidales bacterium | reverse complement strand
AGAGGTGCCCACAAAGATATTTACTCCAAATCTTGAAGCTGAGAGAACTCAAGTAGAGCGGTTAAAGAAAATTAGAAAGGAAAGGGATAATGAACGTTGTTATGATAATGTCAGACCAGCACAATCCACAGTTTACCGGCTGTTACGGTGGAATTACCCGTACCCCGAACCTTGACAGGATGGCCGCCCGCGGTGTGCAATTCAATAATGCCTACTCGAACGCCCCCCTTTCAAGTGCTTCCAGGCAATCCATTCTAACAGGGAAATACCCGCACGCTACAGGTGTAACCTTGCTTTTCACCCCTTTCCCTGACGAAATCAACACGACCCTGCCCGAACACCTGAAAAAGTTCGACTTTAAAACAGGGATCATAGGCAAAACTCATTTCAATAACTGGCTATGGTACAAGTACTACAAGGATGGCCTGCCCGATCATGGCTTTGATCACCAAATAGGGAAGGCCGATTGGGAAAAACATCTTGAAAAAAACCCGCCACGGTCGATACCCCGCGATATCATGACAAGGAAAGATGCCGCCCCGCACGAGACGGTCGCCGGGCTTTGGAACGCGGAAAAACTACCAGCCCCTTATTACGACGAGGATAGCGAAGGCACCTTTTTCGCTAACAAGGCCGTGGAATTTATTGACCAAAACAAGAAAGATCGTTTTTGCCTATGGGTAGCTTTTCATGAACCCCATGCGCCGTTTAGTTTCCCGGTAGAATATCGAGACAAGTACTGGCCCGGGAACATGCCACTGCCCCAGGCTGGCCACGAGGACACGCGGTGGATACCAGAAAAATTTAAAGAATTAACGGATGAAGAACGAAGGGGAATTATCGCCTCGTATTACACCTCGGTAGAATACCTGGACAAAAACGTGGGCATGATACTTGACGGCCTTGAAAACCGCGGGTTGGCAGACAGCACGCTGGTCATATACCTTGGCGACCAAGGCTACTTGCTAAACGAGCATGGCCGTATTGAAAAACATACCATGTGGGAAGAATCCATTAAAGCCCCCTTGATCGTGCAAGGGGGCAAGGCATTGAAAACAGGTAAAAAAACCGAAGCCTTGGTTGAGTTAATTGATGTTGCCCCTACGATTTTCAAGGCAATGGGGGTTGCCCCCTTAGAAGAAACCCAGGGAAAAAGCTTCTTGCCAGTCCTTACCCAAGCAGTGGATACCCATAAGAATTATGTTTTTGCTGAATTCTTAGAAGACAACAAGGCCATGGTGGCAACACCCGAGTGGAAATACATCTTTACTACCGGTAAAAGGGACTTGGGACAAAGCTACAAAACCGGGCATGGCCCCTCCGGATTACTTCATAAACTCTATAACCTGAAAAAAGACCCGGGGGAAACGACCAATGTAGCATATCATCCTGAAAATGATGAAATAATAAATAAGTTACAGGAAAAAATGCTGGAGATATTTAAAGAAACCCATCCCTATGCAGAAGAAGTACCTAATGCCCTAAACCTAATTGGACAACTAATTTGGTTTTGCGAGCCCCGTGACGTGGGGGACACCCCCATGCTTCCCTTGGGAAGGGTTTTCGAGGCAAGGCGTTAAGGTAATCACTCTATTAATTGGCATTTCGAGAGGCTTATTTAGATTGTTTCTAAACAATAAAATAAGCCTCTTGTTATTTATATAATTAGAATACTTGACTTGTAATAGAATATTAAATACATTTACAAGGTTTTGTTTAGCCAATGCACAAGCTTAGAAAAGAAAAAATTCGTAGGGCCCTCCTCGGGATGATACTGGCCAGCACGTTTACTTGGGCAAGGGCGCAAGATGCCCACTTTTCCCAGTTTTACGCGAGCCCCTTGTACCTGGCACCATCATTTACCGGTACAACAGAAGGCACCAGGATAAATATCCTGTACCGCAATCAATGGCCCTTGCTACCTGGGATATTTGAAACCTATGCTGTATCAATAGATCATTATTTTTACAAGTTTAATAGCGGTGTAGGGGCACTGTTCTCAAGGGACAGGGCAGGTACCGGTAGTCTGGGGACTACCAACGTGGGGCTACAATATTCTTACAACGTGGTTTTAAACCGTGACTGGCGCTTGCGGCCGGGCATACATATTTTTTACACCCAGCGCAGCGTTGATATAGCC
>CAZKIR010000172.1:0-5843 GCA_964552835.1 uncultured Bacteroidales bacterium | reverse complement strand
GCCCTTACCCTTCCTGACCAGATAACCTCGGGGGGGCGGGCCGCATCGGTTGAAGTACCCCCGGCCGAGCGGGTATTTGACCTGGATTTTTCCACTTCTATCCTGGCCCACACGGATATTCACTGGATTGGTTTTTCAGTGGATCACCTTACCCGTCCCAATCAATCACTTTACGGTGAAGAAAGCATCATACCCGTAAAATATTCTTTTTTCGGGGGTACACAAATTATCAAGCGAGGACGGTTGTTGAGGGCCATGCCCGAATCCGTTTCCATGTCATTCCTTTTCAAATCGCAAGGGGGCATTCATCAACTGGACCTGGGCGCTTACTGGTACCGGTACCCCTTGATGTTTGGTATGTGGTACCGCGGGGTGCCCTTTTTAAACAAGTTGGCCAGCCGGGATGCAATCGTGGTGCTAGCGGGCTACAAGCTGGAAGATTTTAGCATTGGCTACAGCTATGACATAACCATTTCCAGGTTATTGTTATCAACCGGGGGCAGCCACGAGGTTTCGCTTATCTACAAGTTTAACCAGGAATGGGAAAAATTGAAGAAAACAAGTTACAAATCCGTGCCTTGTCCGGAGTTTTAGTTTATTACACCTATCAGTTCATCTTATTATACTTTATTTTTAAATCGTCAGGAATGGCCCCGATAACCAATCGGGACGGAACAACCATTCAATTCATGGTCAGCAACATAATAACATTTCCATTATAATCATGCCCCCCGATAAATCGGGGCAGGCTGTGTGTGTCAAAATGTACTCGTTATGGGTGTTCCTTTTAGTCAATTGCCAGGCCAACTTGATTGTACGGCAATAAACAAGAAAAAAACATATTCACTTATCAAGCGAATGTAAAAAAATTATTGTATTTTTATATTTTTATCTTACACTAGGCAAACTTAATGAACAAATCATTCATTAGCCCGGCAAAAAGACTTATAAAAAATTTTCGAGCATTTTAATAAATCGTTAATGATGGAAAAATTATCTATTAAAGGGACAAAAAAACACCCGACCGTATTACTGGATCCCAAGAAAGGCCTTTTCGAGATAAGGGGGAATTCTATACCAGAGGACGCGGGGAAATTCTACCAACCCATCATGGATGCCCTTGAAGAATATTTTAACAACAATCCCGATAATACCATCGTGAATTTTAAACTTGTTTATTATAACTCGGCCACTTCAAAATGGTTATTGAACCTCCTTAAAATGATACAAAATGTTCCCGACGTGCACGACAAGGTCGAAATTTACTGGTACTACCAGGAAGGGGACGAGGAAATATACGAGGCCGGGCTGGATTACCGGGGCATACTGGGGCTCCCTATACAACTTATACAAGAAGAATAAATAGGGCAATGGATTTTTTTACACATCTTAAAAATAATTCCTGTTGTATATTTTCCACGGGCAAAATCCTAAATACCTTAGTCGTTGCCCATAATTACCCGTGCCAAAGACATTCGCATTATTTCCAGTGATAATGTTATATGCCCTTGCCCTAGTGGCATATCATTTGAAAGTATTTTCCATGATTTGTAAACCTGCTTGTTTTTTACAGGCAAAAGAAAAAGAGCCTAAAACCATTGATGTTTCGTAGGTGCAACGAAACGAAAAAAGCGGGGCACCAACAAGTGCCCCGCTTTTTATTTATCATGAAAAATCAAAAATCCTTAATCAGATACTACTTCAAAGTCAATTTCAACTTCCACTTCCTTGTGCAACTTGATTTTCGCCTTGTATTTTCCAACTTCCTTCACGGGTTCCGGATCAATGGTAATTTTCTTCCTTTCTAGATCGAACCCTTTTTCACTCAATTTTTCAGCTATTTGAATGTTGCTTACCGAGCCAAAAATTTTACCGGTAGTACTGGTTTTTGTTGCTATTGTTAAGGTAATGCCTTCCATTTTCTTAGCCAGTTCTTCGGCCTCTTCTTTCATCTTAGCTTCCTTGTGGGCACGCTGTTTTTTGTTCTCGGAAAGGATTTTTTTAGCTGATTCGGTAGCCGCTATGGCCATACCCTTGGGAATTAAATAATTTCGGGCATACCCGTCTTTCACGTCCACTATGTCGTCCTTGTTGCCAAGGTTCGTTAAGTCTTGTTTGAGAATGATTTCCATTTTTATTCCTCCAAATTCTTATTTTAACAAGTCGGTTACAAAAGGTAATAAGGCCAAATGACGGGCTCTTTTAATGGCCTGGCCCACTTTGCGTTGGTATTTCAAAGACGTACCCGTTACCCGTCGGGGTAGTATTTTGCCCTGCTCGTTCAGGAATTTTTTCAAGAATTCGGGATCTTTATAATCAACATATTTAATACGGTTCTTCAAAAACCGGCAATATTTTTTCTTCCTGATTTCAATTTTTGGCGGGGTAAGATATCTTATTTCTGATTGATTCTGTGCCATGGTTTATTCCTCCTTCGCTTTTTGTTTGTTCCTTTTCTTTTCAGCATACGCTACCGCGTGTTTGTCCATTTTCATGGTCAAAAAACGGATTACCCTTTCATCGCGTCTGTATTGCACTTCCAAATTGTCGATAAGGGGTGTTTCCGTTTTAAACTCGATTAAATGGTAAAACCCGGTAGATTTTTTTTGAATTGGATAGGCCAGTTTACGTAGGCCCCATTCCTCCTCGTACACGATCTCGCCACCGTCGTCGGTGATTTGTTTCTTGAATTTTTGTACCGCTTCCTTTACCTGGGAATCAGATAAAACGGGAGTTAAAATGAAAACGGTTTCATACTGGTTTGTCATACTTAAATTTTTAAATGATTAACAGTTGTAATTGGCGCACAAAAATATAAAATATTTACAAATATTCAAACCTCCAGAACAAAAGGGTGGATTTATTCTTTCCAGTTTTTAAATTTTCTTACATTTGAAAAATCACGCCAACAAAAATAAATATCCATGAAAAAAAATGCCTTTCTTTTTATTCTCATAGCAGGTTTTTTCTTTTCCTGCTCCAACAGTCATGAATGGGAAAACCCCGAGATCACGGGCATCAACAAGGAACCCCCGCGCTCGACCTTAATCCCTTTTCAGGATGAAAACAAAGCCTTGTTCCTTTTTCCAGAAGAATCAAGCCTGTACCATTCCTTAAACGGGATATGGAAATTTAACTGGGTGCCCAAACACACCAAGGCCCCTTCCAATTTTTTCAAGGAAACCTTTGATGACAGCGAATGGGACGAGATTGAAGTCCCTTCTAACTGGCAATTAAAAGGATATGGTATCCCCATTTACACTAACATTCGTTATCCCTACCCGAAAAATCCCCCCTATATCAAAAAAGACAATCCCGTGGGGTCGTACCGTAAATCGTTTAACCTGCCCGAGGACTGGGGAGACAAAGAAATTTTCGTTCATTTTGACGGGGTCCAATCAGCATTTTACCTTTACGTGAACGGTAAAAAAGTGGGCTATAGCCAGGGAAGCATGACCCCGGCCGAGTTTAACATCACCAGGTACCTCAGGCCAGGCAAGAACCTCCTGGCCGTGAAAGTATATCGATGGTGTGATGGAAGTTATATTGAAGACCAGGACTTTTGGCGACTGAGCGGGATATACCGTGATGTTTACTTGATGGCCCGGCCTAGCATTAGCATACGTGATTTTTTCGCAAAAAGCACCCTGGATGAAAATTACCAGGACGGCATTTTACACCTTGACGCGGAAATCGTGAATTATGGCGATAAACCCATAAAAAATCACAAGCTCGTTTTAAAACTATATGATGATAATAACAACATCCTATACCTTGATGAAAAGAAAGGACAAGAAATCCTATCTCCAGGCCTAAAGGATAGCATAACCATTAAAACCGTCATCTCGAACCCGAAAAAATGGTCGGCAGAGCACCCTAACCTCTACAAGTTAAATTTGTTGCTGGTTTACCCCACGGGCAAGATAGCAGAAGTTATTTCACGAAAAATCGGATTCCGGAGCATCGAGATCAAAAACGGGCAATTTTTAGTAAATGGTTCAGCCGTTGATTTTAAAGGTGCCAACCGTCACGAGATGGATCCAGACAATGGCCGGGTAGTGTCCAGGGAACGCATGATCCAGGATATCAAGTTAATGAAACAACACAACATAAATGCCGTGCGCACCTCACATTACCCCAATACCCCTGAATGGTATAGCTTGTGCGATGAATACGGGCTCTACGTGTGGGACGAAGCCAATATTGAAGGCCACGCGCTGCGCACGCAGCCCGTTTTGGCCGACAACACCGATTGGCAAAAAGCCCATTTGGACCGGGGACTGGCCATGGTGCACCGGGATAAAAACCATCCATCAGTGGTGACCTGGAGCATGGGAAACGAATCAGGCTACGGTGTAAATTTTATCAAGTTAGAAGAAAAGATCCGCTCGGCAGACCCAACCCGCCCCGTGCATTATGAAGACTCTAAAATGGCCGGAACACACCAATCAACTGGTTACCGGCCATCAGGTTTAGATATTATTTCAAACATGTATTCAAGCCCAGAACAAATCGTGGAATACCACGAGCATTTCCCTGACCGGCCCGTTATATTGTGCGAGTATTCCCATGCCATGGGAAACAACGGGGGGATCATGGAGTATTGGAACGTGATCAACAAGTACCCCCGCTTGCAAGGAGGTTTTATCTGGGACTGGGTAGACCAGGGGTTACGCCAGAAAAATGAGGAAGGGGAAGAATTTTTCGCATATGGTGGTGATTTTGGCGACGAGCCCAACGATGGCAACTTTTGCCTCAACGGTCTCGTGTACCCTGACCGTAGGGTAAGCCCGGCCTTGATAGAAGCCAAAAAAGCCTACCAGTATTTCCTTTCTGAACCCGTTGACCTAATCAATGGAAAAATAAAAATCACGAATACGCATGATTTTACAGATCTTTCGATATACAATTGTCATTGGGCATTAACTTGCGAAGGGAACACGCTGGATTCAGGAACCATGAGAATTAAACTGTCCCCCCGGGAAAGCGAGGTAGTTATTTTCCCATTCCGGAAACCCCGGGTGGGCCAGGCTAAAGAATATTTCCTGGAGTTTTCATTCATAAACCCGGTAAAAACCCGATGGTCGCCTGCCAGGCACGAGATGGGATGGGAACAATACAAAATCCCCTACCCTTCTGCTTCAAAACCGCCCCTTTCCTCCCGTGGCCAACCCTCGCTAAAAACCTCGGAAGAAGGTACGAAACTAAAGGTGACTGGCAAGAATTTCTCCATTGTTTTTGATAAAGAAAAGGGAAAGATGGGCTCTTACCGGGTAAATGGGCAAGAATGGCTCGTGTCGGCCCCTGGCCTGAATTTCTGGCGTCCACCCACCGATAATGACGAGCGGGACCAACATGGCTTAAGGCCTTGGAAAAAGGCAGGCCTAGATTCCTTGCAAAGTGAACTGGCCTGGTTCAAGGCATCAGGCATTTCTGGCGGCAAGGTCCAGGTGGAAACCATGAAAGCTTTAAAAAACCAGGAAGGGGCGATAGCAATAAACGCTTACCAACGGTACCTCGTACACGGGAACGGGGATGTATACATAACCAGCAAAATATCACCAAGCAATTCAGTTAACGTATTGCCTAAGATTGGCATGCAAATGAAGGTAAAAAAAGGCCTTGACCAAGTAAGCTGGTATGGCCTTGGCCCCCACGAAACCTATCCCGACAGGAAGGCAAGCGGTAAGGTGGGACTTCATGAAAAGACCGTGGCAGAATTGTTTGAACCCTACATTTACCCGCAAGAAAATGGAAACCGAGCCGGCACGAGGTGGTTCTCTTTGAAAGAGGGCAACGGGACTGGCCTGTTTTTCACGGGTGATTCCCTTTTCCATTTTAGC
>CAZKIR010000171.1:0-8008 GCA_964552835.1 uncultured Bacteroidales bacterium | reverse complement strand
TCAAAGTGAAGACAATCCAACGGCTAGGCAATGCAATAAATATAAAACCCTTTAAACCAAATATTTTAATGCAATTATCTAAAAAACAATATGAATTATTTTGTTTTTAATAAAATATTTATTAATTTTAAATCTTTTAAATAGATAAAATTAATATAAAACAAAATTATGACGCTTAAAGAATTAAGAATTTCGATTGGCATGACACAGCCCCAGGTAAGCGAAGACACCGGAATTGCTATTTACCGCCTGTCTTTACTGGAACACGGCCACACGCCCACATTTGAAGAGTGCGAAAAACTTAACCATTTTTTCGGGGAAGTTTTAAAGTGGCCTGATCCGCACGACAAGCAAAAAGTGTTAGAGATGTTGGAATTTTTATTTCAATACTACCCAGTTAAAACCGTGCTTCAAAAAGTTAATAAAGCATTAGCATCAAAAACATTTAAGGATTTAAGTTGTGAATTAAATTTGAATATACGTGAACACTATAAATAATAGGAGGAATGAACAATGAACAAGATCAAGAGGCAATTTAGCACGTTTAGAGGTGGTCAGCTGGGCATAGAACAGCCTACGCAAAACCACCAAAACAGGGATAAAGCCCTAAAACAGGCATTAAATGGCATGAGTCAAGAAGCATTAAATGCATTTTACCAAAGAATCGAAGCCGCAAAAGGCAACAATGAGGATGATGTACAGCCTTTGGTAAATGTGCATGATGAACGCCAGAAAGCCGAAGACTTTAGCGGATTGACCACTAATGAAGCTGACGAGCTTAAACAGCTCAGGCAATGGGATTCAGACGGCAGTATGGGAATGATGCCAATGGCTCATAGGATGAGAATGAGAGAATTAGAAACCAAAAAAGGGGACAAATAAAATGGAAAAAGTAAAAGAGAAACCAAAAGTAACCCCGCCAAGACGGCGGTACAAAATTGGCCGACATAAACAGTATGATGGCCTATATGACAGGATGTTGTTGGATTCGCCGATAATCAATTATGGTGGCGGGGATCATAGCCCAATGAATTCGGCGGCATGGGTTAGTAAAAACAGCCCAGGGAGCGTACGGCAAGCACTAGGGCGGAAGCGGGAACAATATAACGACCTGGAAAAAGAACTCGAAGAAATGACCGCCCGGAACCACGCCAAGGCAGAGGCCAAGATTTTAGAAGGCTATGAATCAGGCATTGATGAAAACCTGCTAGAAAAGCAATTAAAACTTGAGGTTTGGGTGGATGTTTTAAAGTTGGAACTTGATACGCTTAAGAAATGGCAAGAAGAAATCACAGCAGGGGAACAGGAAGAACAAGAGAGAAAGTTCCTTGAAAACGGCCCCACGGGTTCCGCCAAGCTCACTGGCGGCGTTGTTGCGGAGATAGCCGGGCAGCGGTGCGCGGTAGTAAATGGGTTTCCTACCATCATAGAAGATGACAGCCCTTACAAGGGGATGAAGGCAATTGATTATAAAAACCACGTTGCAGTCCCGTATATGCAGACCAAATTAAACTTGAAATCCGCGAAAACGCGGTTTGAAAGAGGTGAAATTACCGCGGAAGAGTACCAGAAGAAAAAGGAAAAAATCATGCATGATGCCCCGGGGCATATTTTCAGCTTAAATTTTAAAGGTAAAAAAATCCCAGCATGGCCGCAACAGGTGGAAAAAAATGAATGATAGCATCCTTTGTTTTTGTCAGCCCCTGGGCGAAATAAGTAGCCCGGGGGTTTTTCTAAAAAATGAAATAAGATGAAATTAAAAAACAAACATACAACAGTAATATTTGATAATAATAGTTTTTGCGAGGGATTGGTGGAAGTGAGTTTTCTCGTTGGAAAAAAATATTCTTACTCTTATTCCATCATCGACACGCAAATTGAAGAATTCATTGAGTGGTTTGAGCGCCAGGGATTTGAGCAGGTTTTAACCAGGAAAGAAAAAAAGTTGAAAAAAGTTGAAAAATAGCCTTGATTAATGTTTTAATTTTTTTGTATAACATATGTGCGAAATGGGAATTATAGTAAAAAATCTAGTAATAGCACCGGATCCGGCAAAGCGCGAGCTTGCCGAAGGTACTTCCATGCCTGCAAAAATCCGGTGCTTTTTATTTTTTAACCCCGGGACGCCGGGAGCAGCAATGCCCTGGAAGGTTCAATTCTCTAGCCCCTGAAAAATCCCGGGGTTTTTAAAAATTTTCCACCCGTGGATAGGGAGTCGACCCTGAAAAGAGCCGATCAATGACCCTCGTTTGGCTTTTCCACGGGTGGTTTTAAAACGAGGCAAAATAAAGAGGGTAAAGTATGAAGCGGACGACAAAACCAAAGAAAAAGAAAAGAAAAATACCCAAACAAGCCGTTCACCATGACGCGCTTAAAGGGATAAAGCAAAGGATTGGTAGTGATGAATGGGTGCAAGATTCAGTAGAATTGGATCAAGATATGGAAGCCAGCGCAAACAATGAAATATTATATACATTATTCATGGAATTGACAAGCGGGTTAACGATCTATCAAAAAGACGAAAAATTACGGGATTTAAATATTTTAATAGTAAACCTAATAAGCAACAAAAATAAGGCAGTATCCATTCCAATGAACAGGAATTATTGGGCAGATGAAGAACAACGCAAATTTAATAAAGCATCCCCGTTTATTATAGAGTTAATCAAACTACTGAAACAAAAAAATTATATTAATATGGCCATAGGATATATCAATGAAAAAGAGTCAAGAAACACGCGGATCTGGTCAACTGACAAATTATTGGATATTTGTCAAAAATTGCCAGAATGGATTATCACAACACCCCCTAAAGAACCCATATTACTAAAAGATTGGGATAAGAAAGGCAAAAACGGTAAAAAAATAAAAGCAAAATTAAAACCATATAAGGATACACGATTCACGCTGGGTTTACGCAAAACAATTCAACGCGTCAATAAAATCAATAATGATGCAGATATAAGGATTGATGGATTCCAATTGAGCGTTTTTTTACGGGCGATATTCAAAGGGGATTTTAACCACGGCGGCCGCCTTTACAGTTATGGGCACAGGCATTTCCAGGGCTTTACAGGCGAAGAAAGGGCGGGGTTTACAATTAACGGTGATCCTGTTATCGAGTATGATTTTAGCGCCTTACATCCTCATCTGCTTTACGCGATGGAGGGAATACAATTAGAGTGCGATCCTTATTTGGCCGTCATCAACGATCCCAAGTTGCGCGATTTCATGAAGCTGACTTTGCTACGGATGATAAACGGCCGCTCGAAAGAGGACGTGATAAAAAATATCAACTATGAAATGAACTTTTTAGAACGGCAAAACAAAACGATACTAAATAATGCAGGAATTGAAGATGCAAGGGAGCTTGTAAATAAGTTTATGGATGCGCACCGACCGATTGATAAATATTTATGCCAGGGCGAACAACATGGCTTAAGAGTGTTCAATAAAGACGCGCGTATCACTTATGATATAATCAAACATTTTGCTACAAGGGAAATTCCTATCCTTCCCGTACATGATAGTTTTATCGTGCAACAAAAGTTTGGAGACCAATTAAAACATCATATGCGGCATATTTATAATAAGAAAACAAGAGGCTTTAATTGTCCAGTAAAATCCAATTAATATTATTTAGTATTATTTTGCTGAGAATCAATAAGAAAAAGCCAAATCGTATAAGTTAGGTATGAATAACAAACCAATAAACAAAAAATAAATAATAAATTAAATTAAATTAAATAGATTAAATAGATTAAATAGATTAAATTAAATAGATTAGATTCTTGGCGTTTTTTACAGGGCGTTAATTGTCTATTTTCCCAATAATATCAGGGATTACAGAAGGCCATGCATGATTAAAACGCATGAACCAAAAAACTGCTGTCAGTGCAGCTTGCAAATCCAATTAATGGGATTTTGTATTATATCATTGATAACCAGATAAAAAATACAAAATCCCATGAGTTAGGAATAGATAACCGACCAAGGAAAAAAGATAGGATGTGATGATTAAAAATATTAGTAATAAAAAATGTTTCCAGATAATGAAAACAGATAACCCCCGTACCAAATTAATTTTTTTGCCCGCTTACAAAAAACAGCATCAAAACCGGGCATCACGTTTTTGTTTGCCCCGTGGAGGGGGTTAAGGGGTTACTGTGATATTGGCCGGGGCTTGCCCCGTGGAGGGCACGTTAAAAGTAAATATAAACAATTAAAAATTAAATAGTTATGGGAATGATATGTAAGGTTTGTGCCTCACCATTTAAAGAGGACTTGGAAAAGGATTTCGTGATGAATCGCCTGTCCAAGCAAAAACTTTCAAATAAATACGGCTTGCCTTATGGCAGCGTTGACCGGCATTTACGGAACCATCTACCGCAAGAACTTGCCGAGGCGGCAAAGGAAAGGGAAAGGGAAGGGGGAGGCGCGATACTTGACTCCATTCAGGGCCTTGTACAATCCGCGCAAAACCAGTTATCAAAAGCTGAAAAGAAGGGCCACGGCCGTTTGGCCTTGGAAAGCGTGAGGACGTTGAAAGATTTATACCAGTTGCTTTTACAAATCCAAGTGAAGCTCCAGGAAATGGAAAACCAGCGCGCCAATTCGCCAAGCATTGGCGAGGATGGCCACTTATCGCGGGAACAGCTCGGCCGCTTGAATTCTAAAGAAATGGATGTTTATTTCCAGTTAAACCGCAAGCTGCTAGGCGATACGCATGTTGATATTTTTCCCGATTACGAGCAGATAGAGGCTGTTTTCACTAATGATGAACAGGATACCAGTGAGGAAGACGAGCCTATAAAGCGCACGCGTAAGCGTAAAACAGCGGAACCAGAACCGGATATAGATACGGATACTTTTGATACAAACAGTATGGACCAAAAAAACAAGCGGCGTACGCATTGGGTGCAAAAGCCACCTGATATTGTTCGCCGGTAAATTATTGGTTTACAGGGTATATAAAAAAATAAAAGATAGGGGTTAATTTTTTACTAATAAAGCATAGTACTATAATTTATTTTTATTATATTTACGGCATGATTATTAACCACTAAAATTTATCCAATCATGGCCAGAAAAAAACAGTCAAAAAATACGCAATGCGCCGTGGGTTACGTTCGGGTGTCCTCGCCCGGGCAGGCCTCTAATGGTATTTCATTAGAGGCCCAAAGGGAAAAGATTAAAAAATGGGCTGACCTTCATGATGCCCGGTTGCTGGTTATTGAATCCGATGAAGGCGTATCGGGTTCCAAAGTAGATAAACGGCCGGGCTTTCAACGTGCCATGGATATGGCTATTAACAAAAATGCGGCATTGGTGGTGTATAATCTTTCCAGGTTTGCCCGCAACTTGCGTGAAACCCTTGCACAAGCGGAAAAGCTAAGGCAAGGCGGGGGCGACCTTGTTAGTTTGTCGGAGCAAATTGACACCACCACCGCCGCCGGGAAGATGGTGTTTAATATGACCGCCGTGCTGAACCAATTTTATATCGATCAAACAAGCGAGGCCACGAAATCGGCGCTTGACCAACGCCGCAGCCAGGGTAAAAAAACCGGCGGGTTCGTGCCTTTTGGTTATACAGCGGACAAGGACGGGACTTTACAGCCATCACCTAAGGAGCAGCAAGTGATAAAACGTATTACAAGGTATAGGCGTATAGGCAAGCGGTATTCATGGATTGCCAACCGATTAAATGAATTAGGGATCCCAACCAAGCGGGGCCGCCAGTGGGCAATACAAACCGTTAAAAACGTTATTCAACAAAATGAGAAAAGCAATGACAAACATGCTTAACTTTATCCAGCAATACGGCCCATACGCCCTGGAACATTATGAGCGCCAAAAGGCCAAGGCCGCGGGCGTGGCCGAGGGCTGGTTGAAATCGGAGTTTGATTATTGGATGGAAAGGGGGGACGGGGGGCGGTATGCCCCGGAAGTTGAATTCCCGGGTGTGGATTTATAAGCCAATGGCAAAAAAAGGCCATAGAGAGCCATCAAATTTAAACGATCTACCCTTGGCTGGTATATACCCCTTGAAATGATGTTGAGTGGCTAAAAACCATCTTATTTTTAATTTTTTAACCATAAAAATTTATTTATCATGAAATCATTTATTTACGCGATACTTAGGCTTTTCAATGACCTATCGGCCTTAAGCAAAGGCAAGGCCGGGAAGCGCGCGGGGCGCAAGTTTACAGGCCGCATGACAGCCAAAATAAACAGTAAAATATTCAAGTAAAATGGAACCAAAAGCATATTCTTACATTAGATTTTCCACTCCTGAACAGGAGAAAGGAGACAGTTTAAGACGGCAAGTTGAGCAAAGCGAAAAATACGCCAAGGAAAAAGGCCTTATACTGGATGACCAATTGAACATGCAAGACCGGGGATTAAGTGCCTTTAAAGGTACTCACCGGGCAAAAGGGGCTTTAGGTGAATTCCTTAAATTGGTGGAAAATGGGGAGATAGCAAAAGGCTCAATTTTGATTGTTGAAAACCTTGACCGCTTAAGCCGCGAGCAAGTGCTCGATGCATTAAGCCAGTTCACGGGCATCATTAACGCGGGGATAAAATTGATTACACTAACGGACGGTCAAGAGTATACCCGGGAAAGCATCCATAAAAATTGGACTCAACTAATCATCTCCATTACTTACATGGCCAGGGCACACGAGGAAAGCGAACGGAAAAGCCAATTATTGAGTGCTGCATGGAATAATAAAAGAGATATGGCCAGTAAAAAAAATAAAGTTTTAACCCAGCGGTGCCCTTTATGGTTGCGCCTGAATGAAAACGGAAACTTTGAACTCATTCCCGCTGCTGTTGATGCTATAAAACAAATATTCGAGTTAAGGGCTCAAGGAATCGGCACGCATAGAATAGTGGCGGTCATGAACAAAAACCAGAGCTGGAAGCCACCTATAAATAAAAGAAACAAAACCGGGGGCTGGCAAAAATACTATGTGAATAAATTACTCCGTGCTAAGGCTTTGTTAGGCGAATTTCAGCCCTGTAAAAGGGAATCCCCTTTTTCACAGAAAAAAATCCCGGTCGGCGAACCCATTGTAAATTATTTTCCACCAGCCCTTGAACGTTCTTTATTTCAAAGAGTGCAGGCCATTTTGGAAAAAAACAAACACAAAGCCGGCCACGGCGGCGGGATGACTGGGAAGGCGCACAATTTATTTGTCCATGTTATAAAATGCGGCTACTGCGGCGGGAATTTACACTACATCAATAAAGGTAACTATGGTTATTTAGTTTGTGACCGCAGCCGCCGCAAATTGCTTGATGAAAACCGGGAAAGGATGTGCAGCGCGAAGTCAATTCCTTATAATGAATTTACCAAAATATTCTTTAATGATTTTACTGAGCTGGATATTAGTGAGATTTTAGAAAACAAGGGCGAGCAAATGGAAAAAATCCAGGCATTGAAACAAAATCTGGAAAGTCTTGCATATGAAATTTCTGAAATTGAACGCCGGAAACAAAATTTAATTGACCAACTGGCCGATGAGGACAATACAGATTTAAGGCGAGGCTTAAGCGCGCGGTACGCGTCATTAGATGAGGGCATGCAAGATAAAGTAAAGGAAAAAACCCAATTAAACCACCAATTGAGCGAATTACAATCCAACGGCAAGGGAATGCAACAAAACATTAACAACGCCCGGGAATTGTTTAATTTACTGGACAAAATAAAAACCGATTCCAAGGATGCCATTGATCTAAGATTAAAATTAAGGCATGAGATCCAAAAAACCCTGGAGTGGATAAAAGTATATCCAACCACGGAAAAAATAAGCAAAGCACCAGATTATGAAATGATTGAGCCCGGGGTTGTCAGATGGATTGAAAGTAAAAGTATCTCTAAATTAAGAATCAAATTTAAAAATGCTAAAAAATTAAGAATTATATATTGTCAAGGTTTAGCGGAGCTGGAATAAAATTTTTTTGTTATTAGTTTTATAACTATATATAACCTTACCACATCAAA